>JAAYQY010000216.1 GCA_012519125.1 Spirochaetales bacterium | reverse complement strand
AAGCCGATGCGCCAACGCAATTATCTGAGACCAGTCACCTGGATTCTGAGTTTCCCTGATGTATGGATGCACCGTCTGAAGATCAACAGAACACGTATGGAGGGTGTGAAACCACCTTTTCTCCTCCTGTGCACCCATCATGCTTTCATCGATTTCAAAGTGACAACCGCAGCGCTCTTCCCCTATCGGGCCAACTATGTAGTGGCTATTGATGGGTTTCTCAAGCGGGAATGGCTGCTCAGAAATGCAGGGGGTATCTGCAAACGCAAATTCACCAACGACCTTCAGCTTATCCGCCAGATTCGCGAAGTACTCACCACAAACGGCGATATCCTTGCCCTCTATCCTGAAGCAAGGTACTCGCTGGTCGGCACCACTGCCGTGCTTCCTGACTCGCTGGGCAAGATGGCCAAGCTGTTGGGTGTCCCGGTGGTGATGCTGAACATGCACGGCCACTATCTGAGCAGCCCTGTATGGAATCTGAAAAATCGTGGCAACCGGATTGAGGCAGACTTGACCCTCCTCTACACAAAGGAAGAGCTGGCAAATGCTTCCACCGCCTCCATCAACGCAACAATCCGCAAAGCATTCGAGTACGATGAGTACCGTTGGCAGTTGGAAAACAAGATCAGCATCAAGACCAAAACCCGGGCAGAGGGCTTGCACAAACCCCTCTACCAGTGCCCCCACTGCCATACCGAGTACAAGATGTACAGCAAAGGGGAGCGCATTGGCTGCAGTGCCTGCTCAAAAGAGTGGAAGATGACAGAGTACGGCCAGCTTGAAGCTGTGGTGAAGGCAACCGATGAACAGACCCTTATCACTGAGTTTACTCACATTCCCGATTGGTACGAGTGGGAGCGAATGCAGGTTCGCAGCCAGATAAATAAGGGCGTCTACCACCTCCAAGTGGAGGCAAGGGTGGAAGCGCTGCCCAATGCAAAAGGGTACATCCCTCTTGGAAATGCTACCCTCACCCACTCCATGCAAGGGTTTACCTTGGAAGGCAATTTCGATGGGGAAGGGTTCCTTTTGGCAAAAACAGCCCTCTCCATGTACTCTTGTCATATTGAGTATGAGTACTTTGGAAAGGGCGATTGCATCGATCTTTCCACCTTGGATGACACGTACTACATCTACCCACAGGGGACAGAGTTCTCGGTCACCAAGATAGCCTTGGCAACCGAGGAGTTGTTTGCGTTTCACAGCAAGGGGAAACAGTTGCTCAGCGATAAGGAGTTGGAGAACCTAACCTCAGCGCCTCAGGATTGAAGCAAGTTCCTCAGATGAGATGTAGCGCGCTTCATAGGTTGTGCCGTACCGCTCCAGTTGGCGGACAAAGCTACGCATATGATTCTCCGATCCACGCTTGAGGTTGGTGTAAACCCAAATTTCTGCTTCATCCTCTGTCTGGGCAAGAAACTGGTTCAAGTCGTAGATATCCAGATCCTCAATGATTGCACCTACGAGGAATGCCTCTGCCGCACTCTTGCTGCCCAAGGTCACCAGTTCATCATAGAGCTTGGCAAGCTCGGCATTCTGGAAGACACCGACCTGTGCGTCCTTTGCAGGATCCTCAAGCCCTCTTGCATCCAGCAGTGCCCCTACCGCGTCCATATGCTGTTGCTCTGCTTTGGCAATGTTGAGGAACGTCCGGATACCCCACTCCTCATAGAGGGCAAGGTAGACATCACGGGCAAGCTTCTCTTCTTCCCTCATGTAGGTGAGTCCGTCCTCGCCATGGGTGGTGACCATGGTCTCTTCCATCACCACGTTCTGCTGCTCTTCAAGAGGTTGTGCGACAAGGGTGAAGCTGCCCAGCACGATAAGAATAAGGGTTACGATTAATGTTTTATACATATATGACTCCTTTGTACTGACCTGAGTATAGGAAGGCGGCATACAGAGTCTGCGAACAGAAGATAAAGGTTAGGTAAAGACGATAAAAAAAGGAGTGAAGCACATTGCCTCACTCCCTTCGATCCAACTCAGCACATCTAGCGCTGTACGCGACCGCTTCCATCACCTTTGAGCAGGGCTTCCACCTCAGCCTTGGTGGCGAGGTTGAAGTCTCCGTCGATGGAGTGCTTCAACGCAGAGGCCGCAACAGCGAAGTTGATGGCATACTGCTCATCATCGCCATATTCGCTGAGTGCATAGATCAGGCCTGCAGAGAAGGAGTCACCACCACCGACGCGGTCGATGATATCGGTGATCTCATAGTGGCGGGAGAGGTAGAACCCACTCTTGCCACTGAGGGCCGCACTCCAACCGTTGTGGTCGGCACTCTTGCTTTCACGCAGGGTAACGGCAACCACGCTGATATTCGGGAACTGGCGCTTCACCTCAGCAGTGAGCTCCTTATACACCTCGATGTCCAACTCACCACTGGTGACGTCGACCTTCGCTTCAATGCCCAGACACTTCTGGATATCTTCCTCGTTGGCAACGATGACATCGGCGTATTTGACCAGCTCGCGCATGACTTCAGGAGCCTTCTTTCCGTAATTCCAAAGCTTCTTGCGATAGTTGAGGTCGACCGAGACGGTTGCACCACTCTTCTTGGCTGCCTGCATGGCAGAGAGGCAACTGTCAGCGGCATCTTGGCTGATGGCCGGGGTGATACCGGTTACGTGCAGCCAGGCTGCATCGCCCATGATGGCTGCAAAGTCAAAATCTGACGGTTTAGCCAAGGCAATCGAGGACTCTGCACGGTCGTAGACAACAGCGCTCGGTCTCTGGTTTGCCCCTGTCTCCAAGAAGTAAATGCCTACCCGGCCACCCTTGGTCATGTTGATGGCGGAAGTGTCCACACCGTATTTGCGGACTTCACGCACTGCAGCTTCACCAATTGCGTTGGCAGGAAGAGCGGTAACAAACTTGGCGTCTTTTCCCAGCAGGGAGAGTGAGACCGCTACATTGGCTTCTCCACCACCAAAGGTTGCTTCGAGTGAGGGAGACTGGAAGAAACGCTCGTGTCCGGGAGATTTCAACCGCAGCATGATTTCACCAAATGTCACAAACTTCTTACCCATATATTCCTCCTGGAGTTTTGTTCTAAACGGAATTATCCTCTTGATATTTGAAATCATAGAGGGTATGCTGAGGTCTGTCAATATTATTTTGGAACAACGTTTCAATATTGGAATATCAAAGGAGTCAACGCTATGCATGAAGCACTGTTTGCACAACTTCACCAGATTGGACTGGTACCGGTAGTGAAAATTGATGATGCCTCCAAGGCCGTCGGCCTTGCCAAGGCTCTGATCGACGGGGGCCTGCCCTGCGCCGAGGTGACCTTCAGGACCGCTGCGGCCGAGGAGTCGATCAGGCTCATCAGCCAAGCCTATCCCGAGATGCTGGTAGGGGCGGGCACGGTCATCAACGTGGAGTTTGCCGAGAAGGCCGTAAAGGCGGGAGCACGCTTCATCGTCAGCCCGGGCTTCAACCCCAAGGTGGTGGACTGGTGCCTTGAGCGCAACATCCCCATCGTACCGGGTGTATGCACCCCCAGCGACATCGAGGCGGGGCTTGACCGCGGCCTTACCACCCTCAAGTTCTTCCCGGCCGAGGCCAGCGGCGGGGTGGAGATGCTCAAGAATTTCGCAGGGCCCTTCCCCAACCTGCGCTTCATGCCCACCGGCGGGGTGAGCACAGCCAATCTCGCCTCCTATGCCAAGCAGCCGAACGTACTTGCCGTAGGCGGCTCGTGGATGGTGAAGGCCGACCTCATCGAGAGCGAGGACTGGGCTGCGATCACGGCCCTGAGCCGGGAAGCGGTGACGGCCCTGCAGGGCCTCGAGTTCGCCCACCTGGGCATCAACAACGAGGATGGGGAACAGGCAGAGAAGACCATCTCAGCCCTTGAGGCCTTCGGGATGAAGAAGAAGGTGGGCAACAGCTCGACCTTCCTGGATACCACCATCGAGGTGCTTCCCAAGATGTACCTGGGAAAGATGGGCCACCTGGGCTTCCGCTGCTTCGACATCGAACGCACCCTCGCCTACCTGGGCAAGTTCGGTTTCACGGTCAACGAGGAGACCATCAACCGCGATGCGAAGGGCAAGATCAAGGTTTGCTACCTTCAGCAGGAGGCAGGAGGCTTCGCCCTCCACCTCATCAGGGCATAAGTAATCCAAAGTCCTTTTCCAAGCCGGCTTTCCTCTGGTGAAGCCGGCTTTTTTGCGCAATACTTCCTCCCATGAACATCATCGCAACCAGTACCCTGACAACGGGACAAGAAGAACAAATCAAGGCCTTGCAAGAGAGGGCATTTCACTTAGAGCAGCTGGGAAACGAGGTCTATCTCTCCTCAGAGATGAATATCGACAAGGAGAAACCATGCTTTTTCATGCTCTATGAAAGCGACGAGCTGGTGAGCTTTCTCTGCGCATTCTTTCCTTCCCCGGGTGAAGTTGAATTCAACGGATTCACCCACCCATCTCATCGGAAGAAGGGGTACTTCACCACCTTGGTCCAGGAGGCGTTGAAGCAGTATCAGCACATGCCGTTCAAACAGGCCTTGTTCCAATGTGAAATCAACAGCAAATGCGGGAAAGCGTACCTAAGGAAGCGGTATCCCACGCTGGACAGAAGTGAATACGTGATGGCCCTTGAAAGAAGAAATTGGAAGAGCAGGCCTGCAAAAGGAAAGCTGATCAGGCTCACGAAGGTGAATCGCTTGCTTGCAGACCCAATTGTGTGTGAGACCTTTGAAGAGGAGTACAGTGCAGCTACCAAGGATCTGGATATTCTGCTTTCCGATTCTGAAAGAGATGTATTTGTCTATGAGGTAGACAATCAGATTGTCGGAATGCTGAACGTACATCACGAAAACGAAGAGCGGGTCATGCTTCACGGAGTCGCCATCCATCCCGATACCAGAGGCAAAGGCTATGGCAGGGCGATGATGTGCCTTACCTTGGATGAAGTGTTCAGGAGCGTTGAAACCCTGCTTTTGGAAGTTGACTCTGAGAATCCCCCGGCTTTGGCTCTGTATCGCAACCTTGGTTTCCAGGTGTGCAGCCAAGTCGACTACCATAGATTGATTTTGTGATAGTGTCACTGTTTTTTACCTTACAGTTATTTAGCTTGACGGCGCAAAGGGCAGGGGGTTAGCATTACGTATTGTTGTATTTATCCATCCATAAGGATGGTTGTTCACATTGCACTTGGAGGAAAGAATGAAAAAAACACTTGCGATCCTGCTTATTCTGGCAGTGCTCACCGGCTCCCTGTTCGCACAGGGAGGTCAGGAAGCAGCACCTGCAGCACCCGCCGCAGCACCGGCAGCAGCTCCTGCTCCGGCAGCCGCCGCATCCGGTAGCGTAAACGCCTACACAACCCTTGAGGAGCCCCTTGCAGCCAAGCTGTTCCAGCTCTTTGAGGCTGAAACCGGCATCAAAGTCAATTTTGTCCGTCTCAGCGGTGGCGAGGCTGTTGCCCGTCTTGAAGCTGAGTCAGCCAATCCCCAGGCTTCCATCTGGGTCGGAGGTGTCGGTCTTGACCACATCACTGCCAAGAGCAAAGACCTGACCACTCCGTATGTGAGCCGCTATACGTCCAAGACCCCCGAGCAGTTCCGCGATGCTGAGAACTATTTCATCGGTCTGTATGTCGGACCCCTTACCTTCGTCACCAACCTTGACCGTGCCAAGGAACTGGGTTTCGAGGCTCCGAAGAGCTGGGCAGACCTGCTGAAGCCCGAGTACAAGGGATATATCCGCGTTGCAAACCCGAACTCCTCCGGTACTGCCTACAACGTCCTGACCACGATGCTCGATATCTTCGGCACTGAGGACAAGATGATCGAGTACATGAAAGAGCTGGACAAGAACATCGACCAGTACACCAAGAGCGGCTCTGCCCCTGGCAAGAGCGTTGCAACCGGCGAGATCCCCATTGCCATCGGCTATGCCCACGACCAGGTCAAGCTCAAGGAAGCAGGATCACCAGTGCTCATCACCGCACCAAGTGAAGGAACCGGCTACGAATTGGCTTCCATGTCCCTCGTCAAGGGCGGCAAGGATACCGTCAATGCCAAGAGACTGTACGACTGGATTCTTTCCAGCCCCGTAGCCCAGGCAACCTTCACCGAATGGTACGTCGTATTGGTTGCTGAAGGCGCTGCAAAGCACCCCGATGCCCTCTCCATCAACGAGATCAAGACCGTTGTACAGGATATGGCTT
>JAAYQY010000215.1 GCA_012519125.1 Spirochaetales bacterium | reverse complement strand
TGCCTTCCTTGGGTATGCAGCCCAGAAAGCCTTCAAGAGCGAAGAGCCTCTTGGCAGTGGTGCCATCGAGGGTATCGCAAGCTGTGAAGCTGCAAACAACGCTGCCGCCGCAGGTTCGTTTGCTCCACTGCTTGCCTTGGGTATCCCGGGTTCGGGAACTGGTGCCGTCCTGCTTGGTGGTCTGATGATGTGGGGCCTCAATCCCGGCCCGCTACTCTTCTCCACTAATCCAGACTTTGCCTGGGGCCTCATTGCCAGTCTCTTCTTGGCAAACTTGCTGACCTTGATTATTGCCTTGGGGATCATTCCCTTCCTGGTCAAGATCCTCACCGTCCCGGTGAAGATGCTGATCCCGATCATCACCGTTGTCTGCGTGGTAGGCGGGTACAGTACCTCCAACTCCATGTACGGCGTGATCATCATGTTCCTCTCGGGTCTGTTCGGGTACATCCTTGATCGAAACGGGTATGGAGTTGCCCCGATGCTCTTGGCCTTCGTCTTGGCTCCGTTGCTTGAATCCAATATGCGCAAGGCGTTCATCATCAGCCATGGAAGTATGGGCATCTTCTTTGAAAAGCCGATTGCCGCCTTCCTGATCATCGTGTTCTTCGCCATCATCCTCACCCCGGTTATCAAATTCGTGCTGAGGAAGGCTGGCGTGCTGAAAAAATGAGAAGAGGACTGGAAACAGGACTCCCGCATCTGGTAATTCCGGGGTTTGCCCCGAAAGAAACAAATAGGAGAATGAGAAATGAGAAAAATTGCGCTCGTACTGACCATGGCTCTGCTTGTAAGCGTTGCTGTCTTTGCCGGTGCCCAGGCTGAAGCTCAGGCTGGAAAGGCCTTCACCCCCTCGAAGAACATTGAATGGTATGTGACCAGCTCCCCCGGTGGTGGTTCTGATATCTTCACCCGTACCATCATGGATATCGCTGTTGCAGAAGACCTGCTCAACAAACAAAACGTAGTTGTGCAGTACAAGACCGACGGTGCCGGTGAAGTCGGAAGACTCCTTGTTTCCCAGATCAGGGCAGGCGTCCAGGCTGACCACACCCTGCTTACCTTCAACAGCGGCGACTTGATGCCGATGGTGAAGAACACCAACAACCGTTTTGAGAACTTCCAGCCCATCGCACACATGGCAGTGGACAAGCACCTCATCTTCGTAGGCGAAATGTCCAAGTACAAGAGCTTCGAGGAAGTGCTTGCAGCGCTCAAGCGCGGTGAGAGAATGGTGCTCGGCGGTTCCAAGGGTGACGACATCGCTTGCCACGCTGCCTTGATTGCTGAACTTGGTGTTTCCCAGGACCAGCTCTCCTACATTGCCCACGATGCAACCAGTGGTGCCATCACCGCCATCCTCGGTGGTCACTTTGACCTCTTGATCTCCAAGCCCGCTGCTGCTTCCCAGTATGTAGAGGCCGGTAAAATCACTCCGATTTTGGCTCTGTCCACCAGCCGCTTCCCCGGCAACCTCAACAGTGCTCCCACCCTCAGTGAGTTCGGTTACAAGAACGTCGAGGTCCCCAACTGGAGATCCATCGTTGCTCCGAAGTCCATGAGTGCAGAGGCTGTTGCCTACTGGACCGATGTGTTCAAGAAGGTTTCCGCAACCGAGACTTGGAACAAAGGCTACATCGAGAAGCAGAAGCTGGTTCCCGATTACATGGATGCAGCCACGTTCACCACCTATGGCATGAACTTCCAGAAAGAGTACCTCGCCTCCATCGGCAAGGTCAAATAATGGATAGGGGAGTGCCTATGCATTCCTGATGCCAACCATAAGGGATGGAGGATGAAGATCCTTCATCCCTTTTCTCACATTGATGCTATGCTGTTACGTATCGGAGGGTGTTATGAAACGTATTGCAATGGTCCACACGGTCCGTCCCGTCCTAGCCTCCTTTCCCGAGCTGTTGGAGAAGGTGGTTGGGGAGAAGTTGAAGATCCACAACTTGTTGGATGATTTTTTGGCGAATGATCCTGCCGAGACCGGGGTTTTTTCGCTTGAGAACAGAAACCGCTTGTTCAATGATATCAAGGCATGCGAGCTCACCAAGCCTGATCTGATTGTGGTTACCTGTTCAACCCTTACCCCAACGGTACAGTTGATCAGGCCGTTTGTCGGGGTTCCCGTGGTTGCAATCGATGATGCGATGAGCGAAGAAGCTGTAAAGATTGGAGGCAAGATCAAGGTGGTTGCCACCGCCATGAGCACCATCCAGCCTACGATCAATAAACTCCAGCAGGAGGCAGACAAAGCAGGAGTCTCCATCACTGTCGATGCCCAAGACCACGAGATTGCCTATACGGCCATGAGAGCTGGAGATATGAAAACCCACGACCGTCTGGTGCTCGAGATGATCGAGGGTGTACGCGGCTATGACTGCATCGTGCTTGCCCAGGCTTCCATGGGGCACCTGCAACATCAGGCTGAAAAGATTGCCGGGGTACCGGTACTGGCCTCACCGATTCTCTGTTGTGAGAAGGTGAAACGAATACTCAAAGGAGAATTGCAATGAGGGATGATATCCATGCGTACTGCAAAGTGGGAATTGTTCTCTCCATGGCCTATCCATCGGCCATGCAGAGCGCCGGGGAGTATCTGTCAGCCCTGAAGAAGATTCTCGTCGATCCTTTCTTCAGTGTGGTTGAGCTGGGATCGCTTCCCTATGCATCCCTTGCAAAGACGGTCTCCACTATGGTTTCGACTGCCCATGCAGAGGCGACCTACAGTGGCCATTCGCTGCTCTTTTCGCAGAAGCTGAATATCAACAGCTTGGATGAGCAGCAGCTAAAGACGGCTGTGGACGTGTTGATGAAGGGCATCGATGAAGCATACGCACTGCAAGCAACCGAGTTTCAGTTTCTCTCCCGCTCCTATGAGAAGGGGAGGGAGTCTGAGTATCTTTCTTCTCTCGTTGCCTCAACCAAGGAGCTTTGCGCCTATGCAGCCCAGAAGGGCGGCATGCCGGTAGTTCTTGAGGTGTTTGACCACACCATCGACAAGAAGTCGCTGCTCGGTCCAGCTTCCCTGGTTGCAGAGTATGCCCACGCCGTTTCTGCGGAGCATACGAATTTTGGCATCATGATCGATTGCTCACACATCCCGATGATCGGGGAGAGCATTGATGAGGCGGTCGATCCGATTGCCCCCTTCATCCGTCACGTGCATGTGGGCAATACGTTTATCAGCAACCCTTCTCACCCCAGCTATGGGGACAACCATCCCCGATTCGGCTATCCGGGTTCTGAGAACGATACCGAGTATCTTGCATCCTTCTTACAGAAGATGAAGGATATCGGGTACCTCGCAGAGGGCAAGTCCAACATACTCTCCTTTGAGGTGAAACCCCAAGCAGGAGAGGATGCCGATTTGGTGGTGGCCAATGCAAAAAGAACAATGCTTGAGGCATGGAGGAGCGTACGATGAAACTGGGAAATACCGATATTATGATACCCGCGCTCGCCCTGGGAACCTGGGCGATGGGGGGAGGAGATAGTTGGGGAGCAAGTGATGATGAGCTTTCGATCAAGACCATACACAGAAGTCTTGAGTTGGGTGTCACCTTCATCGATACAGCCCCTGCCTACGGCAACGGCTTAAGTGAGGAACTGCTGGGAAAGGCTCTGCAGGGAAAACGTTCCTCATGTATTCTTGCAACCAAATGCGGTCTTGTCTGGGGAGCGGATGATGAAGGCTCGGTCCATAGGAGTCGTGATGGGGTTGTCGTCCGACGAAATCTCAGCTCGCAAAGTCTGAAGAAACAGGTTGAGGAGAGCCTTGTCCGCCTGAAGACCGATTATATTGACCTGCTATTGACTCACTGGCAGTCAGAACCACCTTTCTTTACTCCTATTGAGGAAACAGTGGCTACCTTGGAATCTTTGCAGAAAGAGGGGAAAATCCGCTCATACGGTGCCTGCAACGTGGAAATGGATCAGCTTAAGGAGTATCAGAAGTATGGCAATCCTGTCTTGATCCAGGAGCGCTACAGCATGCTTACCCGTTCTAAGGCCGATCTTGCTTCCTATTGTGCTGAGCAAGCCATCACGTTCCAAGCATACAGCCCGCTTGAACGGGGACTGCTGACCGGTAAGGTGAAAGGGGAAGTCACTGGTTCTGCAAAAACATCCATCAGCTGGTTTCAAGAAGGCAAGAAAGAACGTGTGCAAGCCATGTTGCTCTCCTTGGAGGGAATGGCTGAGAAGTATCATGCAACGCTGGGTAATCTGGTCATAGCCTGGACAAAGCAAGCCTATCCGACGATGAATGTACTGTGCGGTGCAAGAAAGCCTGAGCAAATAGAGGAGAATGCCAAAGCACTCTCCCTGGTTCTCACCCAAAAGGATTGGAACATCATCGATTCATTGGCGAGGGCTTTGATCTAGTCGTTGAGTTCCTTGATGAATCTGATCATATCGAGAGCCTTCGGGGGACAACCCGGAAGGCTCTTTCCCAGTCCACGGGTACAGATACCAACCCCTACCTTGCCTGGGTCATGCACGCCCTTGAAACCTTGGCCGATGCAGATCGGTTGTTTCACCTGTTTGAGGCGACTCACTTCATCAAGACGCTTCAAGGCGTGGATGAGGTTGCCATAGCAAGCAGAGCAAGCGCTGTTCGCTTCGGTATGTTTTCCCAGATAGTTTGCCCTTCCTGTCGGACGGTAGGGCTCTTCCTCGCTTGGCTCGTTGAGCTGGATGAGATTGGCTTTGCCAAGATCGCTGCTGCCTACACCGAGCTGCTCAGCCAACCCGATGTAGGGAACATCTCTCAGTTCAAAGCCCATGAGAGAGGCTCCATAGCTGTCACAGAGTACGCTGTCAGTACAGGCAAACATCCGGTTTGTCTCCACCGGGTTGCCTCCCTCCTCGAAATCGAGGTCGCCGTTGAGGCTGTCAACAATGATAAGGTCGGCGGCGCGTACCTTGTTCAGAGCTGCAATGGGGCGATGGAGACCAAGAGTATGGAACAACCGCTTGGAGCGGTCGGAGAGACACCCTTTCATATTCTTGAGTGCACAGGTCATTGCTGTCTGGCAGTGGCCCTTGAGCACCGGAAGATTGATCAGAAAATCGGTTTCCAGAATGGTCTTGCTCACCTCCATGGTGATGCCGTCCACTGTCTTTTTCACGTACTCATCATCCTTGACGTCGATGAGGGGGACCTGGTATTTCTTGCTTATCTCAGGATAGCCGTTGACGCGGAAACCCTCCTTGGTGGAGTCTCCGACCCAGGCGCTTTCCACGATGGAGATGTTGTGGTAGCCCCTTTTCTGGAGGTGCTCAATGATGGCAACCAGAATCCCGGGGTGAGTGGTGGCACCGCTTTCGGGCCTCACTGCAACCACAAGATTGGGTTTGAGGGCAATGCGGGCATCCTTGTTGCCGATCATGGCCTCAATATTCATGTGGGTGAGCAATGCCTCGGTCATGGCACGTTCGTCGCTTCCGTAAATGAGCATCAGGTCATTCTTGTTCATGTACGATTTCCTGCTATGTGGCGGGTAAGATCGTGGGTAATGTGTTCATACAGCAATTGCTTGCAAGCCTCTTTATCCCCGTTGCGCAAAAGGCTCATCATTTGGGAGTGCTGGCTGAGGTAGTAAGAGAGCTCATCCTCAGGCAGGTTCTGCGCAATGCGCAACTGCTGGATTTTTGCATCGAGGCGTTCACAGATGTTGATGAGTGCACTGTTGCGCGAGGAGCGGACCAGTGCAAGATGGAACAGACTGTCCTGCTCAAACACCGTTGCCCGGTCCCCGATGCCCATGGCGTACTGGCAATCGGCTGCATAACGGCTGAGTTCTTTCACGTTCTCTGCATAGGAAGCATCATCAATCGAGTCGATGGCAAGTTGTTCGAGTGTCACACGCACCTTCGCTATATCGTTGGCTTCCTGTTCAGTTATGATGGAAACAATTGCATGACTTCTTGGCTTGATGGTAATCAGGCCGTACTCACTGAGTCTACGGATAGCTTCACGGATAGGTGTCCTGGAGACCCCGAACTGTTCTGCAAGGGATTCTTCAGGAATCTTCATTCCGCCCTTGAGCTGACCGGAGAGAATCTGCTCCTTGAGCATGGTATAGACTTGATCGGAAAGACTGTTCTGAATGCATTTTGGCATACTGTTCACCTCAACTACTATCAGTTACTGTAAAAGGAATTTTCTCATTCGTCAATGTTAATTGTGTACAAAAAACTTTCAAGGTGGTATTTTGATTGAACAATGAGGGGGAAATCGATGGTTTCTGTTTTTAATCAAAGATTAAGCAGTAAACCAAGAAGATTTTCGAGAAAATGCAACAAGAGTGCACGATTCCCTTTGACAAGGAAGCATTGACGTGATATCAATATTGTATACAGTACACAATGCAGAGAATAGTGTGAGATA
>JAAYQY010000214.1 GCA_012519125.1 Spirochaetales bacterium | reverse complement strand
CAACATCGGTCAGAATCCTGTCAGCTGGCTTACCAACGAGAGGCTGGCCATGTGGTCGGTTGCACTCACCACCTTGTGGTGGACGGCAGGCTTCAACATGGTGCTCTTCGGGGCAGGCATCAAGCAAATCCCCAAGGAAATCTATGAATCGGCGGCCATCGACGGAGCCACGTATATCCAGAGTGTCAGGCACATCACCATCCCCTTGGTCAGTTCCACCACCGTTCTCTGCCTGATCCTCCAGATCATCGCTTCCTTCAATGTCTTTGGACAAGTCTATGTCATGACCGGTGGCGGCCCCCATGGCACCACACGCGTATTGGTACAGTACATCTACGAGACTGGTTTCAAGTTCTTCAAGATGGGCTACAGCGCAGCAATGAGCTACATCCTCTTTCTCATCATCCTGATGGTCAGCATTCTCCAGTACACCCTGCTGGGGAGGAAGGAGAACGCATGAAAAAGCTCACCTTCTCCAAGAAACAGCTGCTCATCCGCTGCATAGAACTGCTGTTCATCCTCATCTGGGTCTTCCCCCTCCTGTGGATGGTGATCACCAGCCTCAAGCTGGAAGAGGAAGTCATCACCAGGACCTTCTCCTTCTGGCCATCCCATCCCACTTTTGCCAACTACATCAAGGCTTTCACCTCGACCTACATCGTCAACTGGATGGGCAACTCCTTCATCGTTTCGCTGATGGCAATGTTGCTCACCCTCATCATCGACGCTCCCATAGCCTATGCCTTTGCAAAGATCCGCTTCAAAGGAAGAAACATCCTCTTCTGGGCGGTGATGGGCGGCATGATGGTTCCTTTCCAGGTCCTCATCGTTCCCCTCTACCTGCAGTTCAATTCATTCGGCCTGATCAACACCCTTGCTGCCGCATACCTGCCAAGAATTGCCCTGCCCATCGGCATCTTCATCCTCAAGCAGTTCTATGAGGGCATCCCCTCCGACCTGGAGGAAGCCGCCTTCATCGATGGGGCCTCCCGCTACAGGATCTTCGCGCAGATCATCCTTCCGCTGGGACAGTCGGCGATGGCAACGGTGATCATCCTCTCCTTCATCAATGCATGGAACGACTTCCTCTGGCCCTTGATCGTGATCAACGACACCATCAAGTACACGATTACGGTGGGTATCGCCAACTTCCAGGGCACCCATGGAACCCAATACTCCCTGATCATGGCAGGGGCGGCGGTAGCTTCGATCCCGCAGATCTTTTTCTACATTTTCTTCAGAAAGAAGATCATTGCAGGAATAGCCACCAGTGGAATGAAAGGATAAGGACGTGATATTACAAGAACTCTCCGAGCAGAAGGTTGAGCTTTATGCAGCCGATTCGCTTTGCGTCCTCTCCTACACGCTCACCTACGAGGGAAAGCGACGCACAAGTGCTGCCTTGACCATCAAAGGCACACAGTTGCGAGCCGAGTTCCCCGGCATCGCTGTCATAGAGGACTCCTTCACCCTTGCCGGTGATTTGATCATCCTGAAGCGGAAGTGGCATATCATGCAACGTGGTTCCTATCGCTTGCAGGCAGCCTTCTCCTATCAGGATGGGGAGAAAGAGAACTCGCTCTTCATCCCAGCAGTCTGGTACCAGGACAACCTCAAGGGCAAAGGCTGCTTTCCCTCTCCCGAACGCAGCACCAGCTGGTCCTTTCTGGAAACCAGGATGGCCATCCCTTGCTGCGCCCAGCTCTCCAACGGACAACAGCTCTTCAGCTGTGCCACCGAGCCGGCGCAGGAAGAGCGCTTCCTTTCCTCGGTTGCTGCCGAACGGCATGGCCTTATCATCTCCATTCCCGGCAGTGAATGGCCCTACAGTTACCGTGGCAAGCAATCATTGGTCGACACGTCCCAAGATAGTCTTCCCACCTTGGAGGTAGGGGCGGAAGGTCTGGTCTATGAACGGACCTTCTATCTTGCAAACCAGAAAACCAGTGACAGCCAGGGAGGGTATTGCTCCTTTGTGGCCGCTCTCCCGGAGCCGGACAGGGAAAAGTCCCCTCGCATGCCGGCATGGCAGGACTGGTTCGAGTACAAGCTTACCCGCCTGATCAACCTGGTCAAGAAAACGGAGAACGATCTGGCCTACCTGGCAATGGGTGAGGGAAATGATGAGGTGCAGGATGTCTATGCCTTCACCGCAGCCTCCTTTCTGGTCAAGAGCCTCCAAGGCGCATACGAACTGGCAAACCTGAGTTCCTACCAGCCCAAGCTTGCGTGCCTCAAGCAAGCCAGAAAGAACCTCGCTTGTACGTTTGGCCTTCAGGATGATGGGCTGCTGCTTGCACAGGTGGCAAAACGGATTGCAGACTTTTTTCTGCAGGCTGAGATCAGCGAAGGGGTGTTCCAGGACAACTATGACCTGAACAACCACATCTGGGGAGGATACCTGGGTATCGGGGAACATCCCGAATTCCGCTCGATGGTGAACAGCCGCTGCAACGGAGAGGCGATGAAGCACTATGTGCTGCTTGCCAGAACGCTCCACCATCTTGGCTATGAGGAGGGATCGTACCTCTCGCTTGCCCGCAGGGTGGCCCGGTTCTACTGCGAGGCACAGCTCTCCTCGGGCTCTTTCGGTCGCTGGTGGACGGAGAAGGGAAAACCCGGCGATATCCAAGGGACCAACGGGGCGTACGTTGGATCGTTCTTCTGTGCCCTCATCCCGTACCTCAACGATGAGGATCCGCTCAGAAACGATTTGCTCAGTGCGGTACACCAGGCATACAGCTTTTACAGCGAACTTGCCTACGAGGGCTTGTTCTATGGGGATACGCTTGATGCGGACTCCTGTGACAAGGAAGCTGGGGTCGCCTTGCTCTCCTTCTTCCTCGATCTCTACACTTTGGAGAAGGACAAGCGCCAGCTTGAGAGCGCTCGCTTGTGTGCACAGTTCATCGTGCAATGGATCTGGCAGAGAGACTCCTACCTGCCGCCGGAAAGTCCGCTTGCACAGCAACAGTTCTGCACCCGCGGAATGACCAGCGTATCGGTTGCCCACCATCATCTCGATTTCTATGGGATGGCGATTGCCTACGAGTTCCTCCGCTATGCATCCTTTTCCGGCGACTCCTTCTTCAGGCAACAGGCACACCTGATGATCCAAGCGTGCAGGCAGCTGGTTGCAACCGAGGAGAATCTGCTGGGAAGGGATGTCTCCTTCGTAGGGTGGCAACCTGAGCAGCTGAACCATACTGCGTGGGAGTATTTTGATCGTCCTGAGTTGATGCATGGGCACTATGCCATTGATATCGCCTGGGTGACGGTGCTGACCTTGGGCTCCTATGAGCAGATCAGGACTGATTTTCCCGAGGACTTGGAGGAGTAAGGAATGCAACGAATCAGTGTGGTGAGTCTGAATCTTTGGAATACCGAGTACTGGGAAGAGCGCAAGGACTGTGTGGCATCATTTGTACAGACCTATGCTGCCGATGTCTACTGCTTCCAGGAAGTACGGCCACAGACCCTGACATTCCTGGATGACGCCTTGCACGGATATGTGCGTATTGAAGGGGAGGAAGAGGGCTGGCGGTGTGAGAACAGCATCTATCTGAGAAAAGACCGCTTCGAGGTGGACGCATTCGGAAGAGTCGACCTTCAGATGCCGGAAATACATCGTGGACTGTTCTGGACCAAGGTGCGTACCACAGAAGGAACACCGCTATTCATCGGCACGATGCATCTGACCCATCAGCTCAATGCAGATGAGCTGCGGACCGGAATCGGCTACCGTCATGCAGAAGCTCACCTTGCTGCAAAAGCGCTGAATGAGCTGGCAGCGGACGATGCTGCGCTCATCTGCGGGGATTTCAATGACCCGGTCCATCCAAGCTGGATCTTCCACGAGCAAGCAGGATTCTCTGATGTGTTCACCTTGCTCGGTCTGGCAGCTCCTGTCACCTTCCCCTGCCCCTATCTCAGCAGCGAACGCTTCCTGGTGGAGGCAATCGACAAGATCATGATCAAAGGACCTATTCGGCCGGTTCTGGCAACCAGTCCGCAATTCATGACGGTAGGGGGTGCCCTATCCGACCATTGGCCGGT
>JAAYQY010000213.1 GCA_012519125.1 Spirochaetales bacterium | reverse complement strand
CGCTCTCGGCCGCCTCTCCAAGCAGCAATGGCTTTCCAGCATCTGCAGAGCCTACATTTTCCTGATTCGGGGCACTCCGCTTTTGGTGCAGCTGTTCATCGTCTATTATGGTTTGACGAGCATCGTCACCATTGCACCGATTCCCTCGGCCATCATCGCCCTGGGCTTCCACAATGGTGCCTATATTGCAGAGATCTTCAGAGGTTCCATCCAATCGATCGATATCGGACAGATGGAGGCGGCAAGAAGCCTCGGTATGCCCAAGGCAAAGGCAATGCAGCGTATCATCCTGCCACAGGCCTTCAAACGGGCAGTGCCGCCGCTGGGCAACCAGCTCATCATCGCGCTGAAGGACAGCTCCCTTGCCTCAACGATTGCAGTTCCGGAGCTCATGCTCAAAGGCAGGCAGATGGGATCGTCCTCATTCATGTACATGGAGATGTTCCTCATCGTAGGCATCTGGTACCTCATCATGACCAGCGTGCTCTCGTTTGTGATGCATCGAATCGAACAAAGGCTGAAGGTGAGTGACCGTGATTGAAAAAACAAAGAAAAGTGAAGAAACCATCCTCAAGATTGAGCATCTGGTCAAGCGTTTTGGCGATCTTGAGGTGCTCAAGGATATCAATCTGGAAGTGAAACGCGGAGAAGTGGTGGTTATCATCGGCGCCTCAGGCAGTGGGAAAAGTACGCTGCTTCGCTGCGTAAACTTTCTGGAGAAAGCCCAGAAAGGCAGGATATTCATCAACGGAAAGCGGGTAAAACAGGGGGAAAAGCAGCTGAACAAAGTCCGTCAGGAGCTTGGCATGGTCTTCCAGCACTTCAACCTGTTTCCTCACATGACAGTCATCCAGAATGTGATGGAGGGAATGGTCCATGTCAAGAAAATCCCCCACCAGAAAGCCCGCTTGTTGGCATCCGATCTGTTGGACCAGGTAGGGCTTCAGGAAAAAGCGGATGTGTATCCTGCCATGCTCAGTGGAGGGCAGAAGCAACGTGTTGCCATTGCCAGAGCTTTGGCGATGGAGCCACAGATCATGCTCTTCGATGAGCCAACCAGTGCACTTGACCCGGAGTTGGTGGGGGAAGTGCTTTCTGTCATGACCGACCTTGCAAAAAAAGGAATGACCATGCTGGTGGTTACCCATGAGATGTGGTTTGCCAAGGAAGTTGCTGACAGGGTCATCTTCATGGATGAAGGGGTCATACTCGAGGAAGCATCACCAGATGTCATGTTCAGCTCTCCAAAAGAGGAGCGTACCATGGCTTTTCTCAAGCAGGTGCTGCCCCAACAGGCATGACGAAGCGATGCTGATGCACTATGATTGTCAGCATCATGCACGAAGAAACAGAGAACATCCATCCTTGGCTGGAAATTCCGCTCTCAATCTATGAAACACATATGAGCCAGAGTCAGGTCGGGCAGCTGTCCACCTTGAACGCATGTATGCAGGACCAGCTGAACACGTATGTGGCTAGAACGGTTACCGTACTGGGCATAGCCGGCGGAAACGGGCTTGAGCATGTGGACCCTAAGAAGATATCCACTCTCTATGGGGTGGATATCAATGCATCCTATCTCAAAGAAGCTGCAAGACGTCATCCTGAGCTGGAAACCATATTTGTTCCGCTCTGTCTCGATGTCACTACCCAGGCACAAGAGCTCGCTCGATGCGACTTGCTCATCGCAAACCTGGTGGTGGAGTATCTTGGCTATGCAGCGTTCCTTGAGGCAGTGCAAGCAACACGCCCAACCTTTGTCTCGGTGGTGATCCAGTTGCAGGAGGCGGAAACATTCGTCTCAGAATCGCCGATGAAATCCTCGTTCGATTGTCTGGAGACACTGCTCCACCCCATCTCTGCTGAGGGCCTTGGACAGGAAATGGACAAGAACGCGTATCGCCTCATCCACTCTCAACACATCCCCCTTCCGAATCACAAGTGGTTCGTGCGTCTCGACTTTGCTGCCAGAGAGGACCACTAGGAACAAGAGGCATGTATTTCTTCATATTCGGTGCACAGAAAGCAAATCCTGGCCTATACTGGGAGCATGAAACACCTTCTGTTGGCTGTATGCTTGGCAGTGTGCCTGTCTCTGGTTCCCCTCAGTGGAGCCTCCTTCCCTTCGGTCGAAGGCAAGACATTTGCTGATTTGGACATCATGTTTCCAGATGACCTTTTGACAGATGAGAAGGTGGTCGTGGCCATCACGCTCAGTTCCTCCCGTAAGAATGGCGAAGAGCAGCAAGTGGCTTTCCTGGAGTGGCAGAAACGGCTGACCGAACCGACCAGCCCCCTACGCGAGGCGACCATCTACCATGTGGCGGTAATCGACGGGGCTCCCTTCTTTGTCCGGGGGACCATCCGCAAGGGGATCGCCAAGGAGTATGCTTCGGTTGTGGAGCCTTCCTTTGGGGTAGTGTTGTTTCTTTCCAAAGCAGAACGCTTTGCTGCTCAAGCCGGCATCACCATTGATGGCCAGCCTACGTTGGTCGTACTCACCCAAGACGGTACGGTCAAAGGCTTCGTAAAGGGAGCCTACTCGG
>JAAYQY010000212.1 GCA_012519125.1 Spirochaetales bacterium | reverse complement strand
TGTCTCTTCAAGCACCTCGCAGGTTTGTTGTTGGGCTGACGCACCGAATCCCACCCCAATCAGGTGGGAAGCAGTTGCACGAAGCAAGAGGTTGCCGACTGGGCTTTCATAGGTCATCTCATACATGGTTCCATCCTATAGGCACATGCAACGGATGACAAGGGAGACGAAGCCGGCTGTTCTTGTAAGGGAAGGGGATTTAGGTATATTCTGGCCGCTGTGAGGTACCGCATGATCTACGATACGCTTGACCATCTTATGGACTATGCACCAATTGTTGAAAACCTTGATCTGGTCATTGGAGAACTCCATAAACCCTGGGTGACGGGAACCGTTTCCGAAAATGGATTGCGAGTCACTCGAAGAGAGGAGGAAGGCAAAGCTTTTTCTCACCACTTCATTGCCTCAAAGCATTGTGTGACGGTGCATGTGGTGCTGAGTGGAAGAGAGGTGGTGGCAACCTCCTATCATGAGCTTTCCAAAGGGAAAAAAGAAGATGAACATGGTCATATCCATATCGAGGATGGATCTATTGCTTCTGCATTGACACTCGGCGATGGTGATGTGGCCATCTTCATGCCCTCTGAACCCTATTGTCTGGGGATACAAACGGATGAAACAACATCCATGCTCAAAACGTTGACGGTAGAATTGGATAAGTAGTTTTATTGCTTTACAAATGTGTAGCAAAAGCTTAACAAAACTGAAACTTCGGAGTATAGTGAGAACGGTAAACAAGGAGATAGCTGATGACAGGTGACCATCACGTCATGATCGGAGGGAAACTTTTGGGAAGAGGTTTGCCGATTCTGGTACAGACCATGTATGACAGTGCAATGCCGCACGAGATCCATGAACTCGAGCAACTCGTACGACGTATCGGAACACTCAACTCCATGGGGTGTGATATCATCCGGTTTTCCTATCCCACTGAAGAAGATCACGAGAGCTTCGCCTACCTTTGCAAACGAAGCCCTATTCCGGTAGTAGCGGATATCCACTTCGATTATCGACTTGCTCTTGATGCCATCGCATGTGGTTGCCAGAAGATCAGGATCAATCCTGGTAATATCGGAGCCCGATGGAAAGTTGATGAGGTGGTGAAAAGCGCATTGGACAACCATGTTGCCATTCGAATCGGCTTGAACAGCGGTTCACTTCCGAAAGGCAACGATCCTGTTCCCAAGCTCATGAGCGATACGGCTCTTGAGTATTTGGATTGGTTTGAGCAGGCGGGGTTCACCAACACGGTGGTCTCCTTGAAAGCCAGTGATACCGACCTCACCCTTGAGGCGAATCGGCTCTTTGCAAGGGAAAGCGATTATCCACTTCATTTGGGAGTGACCGAGGCCGGTTCGGTGGTTTCCGCAATCACCCGTTCCACGTGGGCCTTGGGTCAGTTGCTCAGTGAAGGAATCGGCAACACGTTGAGAATCAGAATTACCGGAGACATTGAGACCGAAGTGCAGGCTGGGGTGGAGTTGCTCAGGACTCTGGGTTTGCGAAAGAAAGGAATCCGTGTGGTCAGTTGTCCTCGTTGTGGAAGGCATAGTTTCGACAGCCAAGGGTTCCTCCAATCTGTTGAGCGTGAGTTGCTTACGATTGACAAGGACCTTACCGTTGCCATTATGGGATGCCAGGTGAACGGCCCGGGTGAAGCAAAATCCGCGGATCTCGCCATCACCGGCATTGGAAACAGCATCTTTCTGTATGAGAAAGGAAAACTTGTACGAAAAGTTGAAAAAAGTGAAGCAAAGCAAGCACTGTTGGAAGCGATAGACCATGCAGAATAAACTGATCATCAGAGGGGCGAGGGAACACAACCTGAAGAACCTCGACCTGGAGTTGACCAAAGACCAGCTGATTGTCATCAGCGGACTTTCAGGCAGCGGAAAAAGCAGCCTGGCTTTTGATACCATTTTTGCCGAAGGACAGCGTAGATATGTGGAAAGCCTTTCCAGTTATGCCCGCATGTTCCTTGATAGGATGGACAAGCCTGATGTGGATTACATGGAAGGGCTCAGCCCAGCCATTGCGATCGAACAGAAATCCACACACCGCAACCCTAGATCCACGGTTGGTACGGTTACCGAAATCTATGACTACTTCCGACTGCTTTGGGCACGTGTAGGTGCACCCCATTGTCATGTCTGTCACCGTCCGATCAGTGAGATGAGCGTTGATCAGATCATTGACGCCATCTTCAAGGCGAGTGAGGGGACACGCATCATCGTCAGTGCACCGGTGGCAATCGGCAAAAAAGGGGAGTTCAAGAAAGTATTCGAGGATGCGAAGACCTCAGGTTTCCAACGAGTGAAGGTCGACGGCCAGATGCTCAGTCTTGATGATCCGATACAGCTTGAAAAACAGGTGAAACACTCCATCGATGTGGTGGTCGATCGCTTGATCCTCAAAGGTGACATCAGGGCAAGACTTGCCTCCAGTATTGAAACCTGCAATGAAATGACCCAAGGCTTGGTGAAAGTAACCTTCCTCTCTGATGAAGGTGAAGAGCATGAAGAGATTTTCAGTGAACGCAACAGCTGTCCTCACTGCGGTATCACCTTGCCGGATCTTGAACCGAGGCTCTTCAGCTTCAACAACCCCTATGGAGCGTGTCCTGAGTGCAATGGCCTTGGGGTCAAAACAGAGTTTGATCCAGATCTTGTCATTCCGGACTATTCGAAGAGCTTCAACGAGGGTGCCATCGCAACAATGAATCCAGAAGCTCAGTGGGCACGCTCACAGTTCAAAGCCCTGGCAAAACATCTGGGATTCACTCTCGACACCCCTTTTTCAGAGCTTTCTGCACAGACCATCCAAGCTATCCTGTACGGAACTGAAGATCAGGTGTTTGTTGAATATACCAGGGAAAAGTCACAGCAGACCTATCGTGTTGAGAAACCCTTTCCCGGTATCATCCCCGATTTGCAGCGCAGGTATTACGAGACCAACAGCATGCAGATCAAGATGTGGATGAACAGTTTCCAGACTTCCAAGACATGCCCAGCTTGTCATGGTGATCGGTTGCGTGCGGAAGCGCTTGCCGTTACGATCAACGAACTGAACATCATGCAGGCAACCAGACTCTCGGTCAAATTGGCCAACGAATTCTTTGCCAATCTGACATTGACAGAGAATCAGCTGACCATCTCCTATCAGGTCTTGAAAGAGATTCGCAGCAGACTCTCTTTTCTGCGCGATGTCGGGCTGAACTATCTCACTCTCGATCGAAGCAGTGCTACCCTGAGTGGGGGAGAAGCCCAGCGTATCCGGCTTGCCACCCAGATCGGCAGTGCTCTCAGTGGGGTTCTCTATGTTTTGGATGAACCTTCCATCGGGCTT
>JAAYQY010000211.1 GCA_012519125.1 Spirochaetales bacterium | reverse complement strand
CTTGGCTTTCTTTCAGGCTCTCAGGATCCTCTCAAAAAGGCGGCCGGATGTGCTGTTCAGCAAAGGAGGGTTTGTTTCCGTCCCTCCTGTTCTGGCGGCTTATGCATTGCGCATTGTGGTAGTGAGCCACGAAAGTGATACCACCGCAGGGCTGGCAACCAGGATCAATGCACGTTTCTCTCGCACCATTTGCGTAAGCCACGACCTAGGCTTTGGATCTCTGCCTGCTTCGAAGCTCTTTGTGAGCGGCAACCCGGTCAGAAGGGCTTTGGTCGAACAGGCGAAAAACAAGGATTCGTTGCCAAGACCTGCCTTCCTGCACGAGGGAGAGCCGTTGGTGGTGGTGCTCGGCGGCAGCAGTGGATCGGAGCAGATCAATACCTTGGTGAGGAGGAATCTGCAGGTGATCGCAAAGAAGGCCTTCATCTACCACCAGTGCGGGCAAGAGGACAGGCAGGCCCTTGTCTCCGAGCGCTACCAAGAAGTTGCCTTCATCAAGGATGAGCTGGCTCAAGTGCTCTCTCATGCCACCGTGGTGGTGAGCCGAGCAGGAGCGGGGAGTCTTGCAGAACTTGCCTTGTTCGGCTGTGCCTGCCTGCTCATCCCGCTCTCCACCTCCACCAGTCGTGGAGACCAGGTGGAGAATGCCCAGCGTCTTGCCAATGCAGGGGCGGCAAGAGTACTCTTGGGTGACGTTGATGATCGCTCTTTCACCGAGGCGCTCATCGATTTGCTTGATGATGAAGAGGCGAGAAGGGAATTGGGAACAGCACTGGGAGCAGGTGCTGACTGGGAGAGTGCTAAACGCATCGCACACGTGTTGATGCAGATATAAGGAGTGAGCATATGCAGTGGGGATTGACCATCGGTTCGGTATACTTCAGCTCAATAGACATCATCGTCTTCGCCCTGGCCATCATCGGGGGAATTGCTGACACGCTGGTAGGCTTTGCTGATGCGTTCAGCCATCGCTCGGGGTATATCGTGGGCTTCTTTTCAGGTCTCATGTTCACCAGGATCATCGCAGACATCGTGTCCGCATCATTTGCGCTGCCCCCGATCCTTGCAGCGCTTCTGTCCTTCATCGTCCTTTTCTTGATCGGGTATGCTTTGATGAGAATTGTAGGAAATCTGCTGGAAACAGCCCTCAATGCTACCGGCCTGAGGGCGGTGAATGGGCTGTTGGGTTTTCTTTGGGGAGTGATCGAGGTGGTGATTGCGGCATCGGTGATCATCTATATTCTTGAACTGCAGAAGGTCTTTGACCTTTCCGCTGTCTTTGATGCAAGCCAGTTTGTCCTGAATATCGTCAGGCCGATGGTTCCTGATACGGTCCATTGGTTTGCTTCCTCTGTGCAGGTAGCCCATGTTTGAACAGCTTTCGCGTTTCCAACCTGGCATGGCCAAGCAGATTCGCAGCCAGATCGAAGGGGGTACCTTCAGCCAGGTGAGTCTGTTCGGCGGTGAACGCTACAGCCTTAGGCTGAGTTTCGCCTTGGAGACCATTCGCGCGCTCAGTTGTTCCGAAGGGGGCAAGGATGCTTGTTCATGCGAAAGCTGCCGAAGGTTTGCGACCCTTGCCGTAAGCAATGTGGTGATCGTAAGCCAACGTGATCATGTCAGCATCATTGAGACCAATCTTGCCACCTTCAGCCGGCTGGCCAACGATTTTTCCCGTAATCTGGTGATCCGCAGCATCAGGACACTCTTGCTGCAATACCATCCAGCCCTTTTCGGTGGTACGCTCACCCCGACCCAAGCCAATCTCTCTGACGCTGCTTCCGCCCTCAATGAGCAACTGCTCCAGTTGGCGGGCAAACGCGATGTGGAGGTGAAGGAAGCGAAGAAGCTCAGCGATGAGCTGCGCAGCTCCCTCAAGACTCTCTACGCCGCCTCGCGCAAGAGCAGTACGATCAGCATCAATCAGGTACGCTCTCTTGCCGAATGGACGTCCCAGACGAGCATGGGCGACGGCAAGCGATTCATCATCATCGAAGCGTTGGAGGAGACGAACACCTCCGCGAGGAACAGCTTGCTGAAGATGTTGGAGGAGCCGGCGAAGGATACCTACTTCATCCTGATCAGCGAATATCCGGCAAGAATCATGCAGACCATCCTCTCCCGTGTTCGCCGCTATGCGTTCCCCCCTCTTTCAGATGCAGCCCTGCATGCGTATCTCGAGCCCTACTACCTAGGGGACCGGCAGTACGATAGTCTGGAGCTGTTTTACTTGGAGAGTGGTGGCATGGACGTGAAGCGAAGCAAGGAGATGGCCCGTGTCTTGTCTGAGTCGGTGGTGTACCAGCGGCCATTGGGTTCGTCGTCGCTCTGTACACTGATCCAAGAGGTTGAGCAGATGCAGAGCGAGGAACTGCTCTTCAAGGCTTTGCTGGAGGAGTTCCACCAAGCCTTGCTTGCGAAGGCCATCACGCTTGAGAGGATGCAGCGCATCGCCGTGGTGATGAACACCACCAGCAGCAATGCGAAGGTCTACAACCAGAATGCCAAACTTACCCTGGAGGCACTCTACTACCGCTTGATGGAGGAACGATGAAGAAATTTGTCCAGCGGGCGATCTCCAAGATCGACCAGCTTGATAGGAATCAGATCGTAGATATCTTGGGCGGGCTTGCCGGCGATGTGCAGATGCTGGAGAACGTCTTGGAGTCGATTCGTGACGGGGTGATTCTCACCGATGAGAAGCTTACCGTCCAGTACGCTAACACCAACTGCCGAAAGCTGGTGCCCATGACCATTCTGCACACCTATGAGGGGTTGGCACTCTCCAAGGTCTTGCTTGATGAGCACATTCTTCACTATATCGATCTGTGTGTGCACAACCAGCAACTGGACGAGGACAATGAGTTCTCCTTCCAGAAAGGGGAGAGTGTGCAGACCGTTGCCGTGACGGTTTTTGCTTATAAGAACAAGGCCCGGGAGGGGGGATCCTCCTATGTGGTCATGATCAGCGATGTCACCGAGCACAACGCCAATGAAGCACGGCTCAGAAGAAGCGAGAACCTAGCCTCCATGACCACCATGGCAGCCGGTGTGGCCCATGAGATCAAGAATCCGCTTGCAGCGATGGGCATCCATGTGCAGCTCCTGCGCAAAGCCTTCGCTCGCAAGGAGAGTCTTACCATCGAGGATGCAGAGCGCTATCTATCGGTACTTGAGGAAGAGATTTCCAGACTCAACAGCATCGTAGTCGACTTTTTGTTTGCGGTGCGACCGATGGACACCCGCCTCAGGCTTGGACCGCTTGTCAGGACGTTGGAGGAGGTCTGCTCGTTTGTCGAACCTGAGCTGAATGAGCATCGGGTCCAACTCAGGCGTGATTTTTCCACCGCTCTTCCCCGGCTTGAGTACGATGAGCACCTGGTCAAGCAGGCACTGCTCAATCTCATCAAGAATGCGATGAATGCCATGGAGGGTGGGGGAAAACTTACCATCCAGGCACGACTGGATGGCAATCAGGTGCAGGTGAAGGTAAGTGACACCGGCATTGGGATGGACGAGCAGGTCCAACAGAAAATATTCGAACCCTATTTCACCACCAAGGCCACCGGAACCGGGTTGGGTCTTACGGTGGTCTACAAGATCATGAAGGAACATCGTGGTGATATCACCGTGCAGAGCAAGGCAGGGGAGGGAACGACCTTCACCCTCTACTTCCCCGTCCCCAAGAGTGAACGGCTTGCTTTGGACAGACAGAGTATGACGGAGGCCCAGTATGAAGCGTAGCATCCTGATTTGTGATGATGAAAAGAATATCAGAAGCGGTCTTGCCATGGCCATGGAGCTGGATGGGTATCAGGCGCTCACTGCAGAGGATGGACAGATAGCCTGGTCTCTGATCAACAAAGAGAGTGTGGATCTGGTCATCACCGACCTGAGGATGCCGAATCTCAGCGGAGAGGAGTTGCTCAAGCGGATCAGCAGTGCCTATCCGAGGATGCCGGTCATCATCCTTACCGGCCACGGAACCATCGAAACCGCTGTGGAAGCGATGCGTGGAGGAGCCATCGACTTTTTCACCAAACCGGTTGATCTCGACAGGTTGAGCCTGGTGGTTCGCAAGGCGATCAGCAGTTCCGATCTCTATGCCGAGCATGAGAAGCTCAAGCTGGAAGTTGAGCAGTTGAAGGCGCGCAACCGATACGACCGGATCATCGGCAAGTCACAGAAGATGGTTGCTCTCATGGATACCGTCAGTCAGGTGGCTCCCACGAAAGCCTCTGTGCTCATCACCGGCGAAAGCGGGGTAGGCAAAGAGTTGGTGGCCGATGCCATCCATGAGCTGAGCAACCGGAGCAAGGGGCCTTTTGTGAAGGTTCACTGTGCAGCTTTGACAGCAAGTCTTTTGGAGAGCGAGCTGTTCGGACACGAAAAGGGCTCATTTACCGGAGCGGTGAAAGAGAAGCGCGGCAGGTTTGAGCTTGCTGATGGGGGTACCATCTT
>JAAYQY010000210.1 GCA_012519125.1 Spirochaetales bacterium | reverse complement strand
GATCGGGCGCAGCATCGAGCTGCTCACCGAGAAAAGCCAAGTCCTCTCCTGGGTTCACAACCGCTTCTCCATGATCCTCGTCGATGAGTACCAGGACTCCAACGCCGCCCAGTTCAACCTGCTCAAGCAGTTGGTCGGGCCGAACTGCTTCGTCTGTGTGGTCGGTGATGACGACCAGTCCATCTATCGCTTCCGAGGGGCGGAGGTGCAGAATATCCTGAGCTTTCCCTCCCTGTACCCGGGAACTCGGACCGTCAAGCTCGAACAGAACTACCGATCGACGCAGAATATCCTGGAGATTGCCAATTCGGTGATCCGCAACAACAAGGGCAGGCATGACAAGAAGCTGTGGACAGCCAATACCAAGGGCTCGAAGCCCAATGTGCTCTATGTACAGGATGAGCAGGATGAGGCCCTCAGAGTCAGCAACATTTTGCTTGCTGACAAGCAGTTCAACCAAAGTGCTGTGCTCTACCGTACCAACGCCCAGTCGGTTGCCTTCGAGACAGTATTCAAGCGGCTTGGTATCCCCTACAAGGTTGTCGGTGCGCTGCAGTTCTATGAGCGAGAAGAGGTGAAGGATGCTCTTGCTCTGCTCTTCCTTCTGACCAATCCCAAGGATGAGGTGAATTTCAAGCGCATGATCAACAAGCCTGCCCGGGGCATCGGGCCTGGGGCTTTGGAGACGATTCTTTCGTTCTCAAGCCAGACTGACGGCAACCTGTTGACCATGCTCTCCCTTGCCTTGGAAAAAGGCTCCCTCTCTGCGAAGGCGAAAGCCGGCGCGTTGCACTTTCTGAAAATGTACCAGCATGCCCATGCGATGCTTGAGGGTGGGGAGTTGGTCGATTGTGCCAACTTTTTGGTCCGGGAGTCTGGTTTGGTCGACCACTATACCGAGATGGACAGCCTGAACAGCACATCCAAAGTGGAGAATCTGGAAGCGCTGGTAAGTGCCCTTGGCTCCTATGACTCATCACTTGAGGGCTTGCTTCAGTTCTTGGAACAGCTCTCCTTGGATCCAACCACGCTGGGAAGCGAGGATCCTCGGGACAAGGAAGGAGTCACCCTGATCACGATGCACAACACCAAAGGCCTTGAGTTTGATCGGGTCTTTGTGGCAGGTCTTGAGGAAGAGCTGTTTCCCGGTCGCAGCAGTGAGAGCGATGAGGATGTGGAGGAGGAGCGCAGGATTTTCTACGTGGCTGTCACCCGAGCCCGCCGCGATCTCTACCTTCTGTGCGCTCGGGCACGCAGGATCTGGGGAAAGACAAGCTTCCAGCATCCCAGCCGATTTCTCGATGAGGTCGATCCTTCCTTGGTGGCTGTGCAGGGCATCCGCCCGGGCTCGCTTGGACAAGGCGGATTCCAAGGGTTCTCAAGCCTTGGGGAGAAGCGACGGGTTGCAAGCCCCGCTGCTTGGGGGAATTCCGGGGGAAACCTGATCCAACAGGGCTTTGGAACCAAGGCCAAGACGTTCACCATGCAGACCACCCATGCCTCGAAAGAGGGTGAGGCGCTGTTCCCTCTTGGTCAGAGGGTGTACAGTGACAGCTATGGGGAAGGAGAGGTTGTGGAAGTGAGGATGAGCGGCGACCGTGAGGTCATCGAAGTTCGGTTCCACACCGGCAGAAAAGCGACCTTCATCAGCAAGTTCGCCCAACTTGAGAAACTTGGAAGTGACTGATATGCAGAGAGAAGGGAAAGAGACTAGACACGAAAGGCCGGAAGGTTATACAATGCCTACCGTTGTCCGCGCGCGTTCGTTCTATCTATATGATGGATTTGGGGCGCGGTATACCGATTTTTTTCAGAATTATGGCAGAGCCATCCTCGGCCATCGTCCCGAACTGATCCAAAGGTCCATAAAATCTACGGTCAGCAGGGGCTTGGTCAGCGAATACCCTTCGGTATTCACAGGAAGGCTTGAAAAGTTGCTGGCAACGCTGTTTCCGGATTTTCCGGTGATTCGGATCTATTCCGACCACCAGAAGGTCCTGCAGGCTGTTCGTGCGGTCACCGGGGATGCACCCTTCGACCCTGCGACGATGCCTGGACATGCTAGCCGTACAGTGTCCTATTGGCGACCGTTCCTAGGTTTTGGCGGGGCAGATTCCGTGATGCTCCTCCCTATCCTACCTTTCCCAGGGAGTTTCGTACCTCAGGTCGTTTGCCTTAAGGAAGAAGCCTGTACCGGCGATGTTCCGCCCTCAGACGCCGTATCACCGTTGTTGCTTGATTTGCTCATCAAGACAACCGCGAATCTGATACGTAGCTTGGAGTCGGATGAGACAGTGAAAAGACGCATGGACAATCCCCTGGCGGGGGTGTTCGAGACGAGAGGTCCGTACGGATTAACCGGTCTTTCGCCAACGCGTTATGAAGCGTTCGCTTTGGAGGCATTAGCCCTCAAGGTGGTGCTTCCACCGACTTCGGATGTTCCGTTCATCATTCCCGGCGAGTACGCCAAAGGTGATGTACGCCCCTTCTTGGAGTTGGCTGGTCAGTATGCAATTGCTGTAAGATAGATATGGCAGATATTTCTGTCCATGCACTACACCACACGCAAGGCAGGTCCTTGCAGAACAGGATGAATAGATGAAGACTATTTTTGTGAAACCGCTGACAGTTCAGAAGAAATGGTATCTGATTGATGCAGAGGGAAAGGAGCTTGGCAAGGTAGCAGTTGCCGCTGCACGCATCCTTCGCGGGAAGAACAAGCCCGAGTATGTCCCTCACCAGGACATGGGCGACTATGTGATTATCATCAATGCTGAGAAAGCTGCTCTTTCGGGCAACAAGTACCAGGACAAAATGTATTATCGCCACTCGAACTACCCCGGTGGGCTTCGGCAGACCAATTATGCCGATATGGTAAAGCGCAACCCGGTCTATCCGATGGAACACGCCGTCAAGGGCATGCTTCCCCGCGGACCGCTCGGTCGCAAGTTGTACACCAACATGAAGGTCTACGCCGGTGCCAACCACCAGCAGCAGGCCCAGCAGCCCATCAAGGTTGAAATCTAAGGTAGGAGCGAAAAATGGCAAAGAAAGAAGTTAAGAAAGTTGTGGATCTTGGTCATGGTGTCGGTCGCCGCAAGACTGCCGTCGCTCGTGTCTACCTCCGTGAAGGTGAGGGCAAGATCGTGGTGAACGGACGAGACGTTGACTCCTACTTCGGTAACCCGATGTTGGTCTTCATCGTCAAGCAGCCGCTGGTGACCAGCGAAGCCGAAGGCAAGTACGATATCCTCATCAACGTTGTTGGTGG
>JAAYQY010000209.1 GCA_012519125.1 Spirochaetales bacterium | reverse complement strand
TGGCCAATGCCGAGAATGCCATGTATCGCGACAAGAACAGCAATCGTACCAAGGTACAGAATGATCTGATCAATACACTGCAAGAGACGTTGCATGCGCGAAGCAGACGTGAAGAAGAACACTCTGCTGCAGTGCAAGATCTCTGTTGTAAACTTGCCCATGCATTGGGGGTGTCAGAAGCTGAGCTCAATACCATAAGTCGGGCAGCTTACCTACACGATATCGGCAAGATTTCACTCAGCGAAGAGCTGTTGCACAAAGAGCAGTTCACCTCTGATGAGTACGAGCGCATGAAACAGCATCCAGTGGTCGGCTTTCGCATTCTCACCCTTTTTGATGATACCCTCGACTTGGCAGAGGCTGTCTACAGTCACCATGAACGGTGGGATGGAAGCGGCTATCCCCGTGGCCTGAAGGGAGAGCAGATTCCCTACCTTTCCAGAATCATGGCGGTGGTGGAAACCTATGATCGGATACTCAACCGAACCGAACTTCCGCTTCAAGAGCGTTCAGCCCACGCTCTCAAGGAAATTCTGGAAGCATCAGGATCACAGTTTGACCCCGCCGTTGCCCAAGCTTTTCTTGAGATGATGAAGCAGGAACAAAGCAAGGAGCGTTGATGATGTGCAAGACCGTGCTGATACTAATTTTGCTTTTGGGTTCACTTACCGGCTTAAGTGCCGAGATAGCACCTGAGGAGTACCAGAAGATGCAACTCGGCTCCGAGGAGCACCTGGAAATCCTGGTCCGGTCGGTTTCGAAAAAGTCATGGCTCTTCAGTCGGGAGACCAACGTAACCGTGAACGCTGAGGTCTTGGTTGTTCACCGCAGCAGGACCGGCCTCAGTGAAGGTGACCAGATCACCATTACCTACACTCATTCCAAGCTTCGCAAGGGGTGGGCGGGTCCTCGTCCGATTCCCATCCTCAAGCGCAAGAGCGAAACCTCGGCATTCCTTGCCTTCGATGAGCACAAGAAGGTCTATGTGCCCTCAGCTCGGGGCTATTCGTTCGAATCGCTGATCATGTCGACTCTCTACTGAATGCCTTTTGGGATATGTTTTGCCTTTTATCCTTTCCTTCAGTATCATGAAGGGAGGAGGATCCCATGTTTGATGAACTGAAAGCACGATATGAAGGTTTGGGTACAGACACAAGCGAGGAGCAGATCAGGCTCACCAAGGAGGCATTGGGTCGCCGGCAGTACATGCCAGTACTCCTTCTTCCTATCCGTGATTTTTTCTCGTTTACCAAGGCCGATATGCTTGCCGAGTTCGAGCGGGTCATGGCATTGCCGCAAGAGAGCGAAGAGTTGAAGGCTGTAGTAGGCCTGGGAAGTGGGGATGAGGTGAAGGAGAAACATCTGCTTACCCTGCTCAACCAGTATGAGATCCTGTGCGGCCTTCGCACCGGTGATGGTGATGCATGGGCTCTGGTGAATGAACTCTACGAAGACGATTGACGCCATGATCCACTGCACAGCTTGCGCTGATGGCACCTCTCCATGCCTCCATAATGTTCCGATATTTTCCCACCTGGAGCCACAGCAGATCCATCAGGTACAGCAACTCATCATCCAGCACCAACTCTCTGAGGGACAGGTGCTTTTTCGTGAAGGCGATGCCTGCCAGTCCTTATTCATCGTTCGCTCCGGTGCGCTCAAATTGGTGCGGTACGGCAGCGACGGGAAAGAGTATCTCTTGGATACCCTCTTTCCCGGGGACTTCTATGGAAGCGACCAACTATTGGGCCTGGGCGAGGTACGCGAGAGCGGCATTGCAGAGCAAGAGGTGGGTATTTGTACCATCCGCGGAGAAGACCTGAAGAAATTGATGCTGCAGCAACCGGAGATTGGGGTGAAGATGATGCTCTATCTGAACTCCAAGCTGGAGCAGTACCGCCTCCAGTTGGAGATACTCTCCACCAAGGATGTGGAGAAGCGCATTTGTATGTACCTTGCTGAACGAGCAAGGAAAACCAGTTCACTCTCCCTATCGCTGACGCAGGAGGATATCGGCAACGCCATCCACCTTACCAAGGAGACGGTGAACCGAAAGCTTGCAATCCTCCAGGAAGAGGGTATTGTGGAGGTCTCGGGAAAGAAAAAGATAACCATTCTGGATCTTGGTTTGCTCAAGGGGCGTGCTTTCTGAAAAGATTTTGGCAAAATTGATTTGAATCATATTCCGTACTCTGCTTCTTGCCTACACTCAGCTCATACAAGTTGGACAAGGAGATGCATCATGCAGAGTGTGAGTGTAGCAAAACTGGTCAGACGTCACTGGTTGGCAACCACCTTCCACAACCAGAAGCAGAGCGGCTGGTGCTGTGCGGACGATGACCTGTTCTCTCAGATGTCGGCAGGCCAGTTCAATACCCACCTTGAGTCTCTCCCCCCGTTGTGATGAAAGAGTGTTGCTCGTGGAAATTGATATAAAGCTGGCATCCAAACTATCGGTGCGCTATACTTCCCATAAGGATGAGTTGATGACGGTGTTCAAGCTGTCTGCTGACCTTTTGGTCCCCTTTGTGCAGGAAGAGCGGGAGGTATTCTCCTTGATGAAGGAGAAAGCCACGCCCGCTTCACTGGCAAAGGTGGGGGCTTTGGAAGCACCGCCACCAAGGGCAGCTGCCCCACCTATGAAGCAACCTATGTCCTGCTCACGTGCTTGGTCGAGGATGTATTCTTGCACCTCTACAAGGAGGACAGCATCCTCTTTTCCCTCTATGAACAAGGAGTAACAAGATGAAACGAACGGTTAAGAACAATGTGTCGTGGATCGGAAGGATCGACTGGGAGCTGAAGACCTTCCATGGGGATGACTATTCGATCAACCATGGATCGAGCCAGAATGCGTATCTGATCGAGGAGGAGAAGACCGTCCTCATCGACACCATCTGGAAGCCCTATGAGAAGGAGTTCCGTGACAACTTGGAGAAAGAGATTGATCTCTCCAAGATTGACTTCATCGTCATGAACCATGGGGAGGTCGACCATAGCGGAGCGCTTCCCTACCTGATGGAGAAGATTCCCCAGACCCCGATCTACTGCACTGCAAATGCTGTCAAGTCCTTGGTTGGCCAATACCACCATCCTGAGTGGAACTTCAAGGTTGTGAAAACCGGTGATTCTGTGGATATCGGCAATAACAAGAAACTCGTGTTTGTTGAGATGCGCATGCTGCACTGGCCTGACAGCATGGCCACCTATCTCACCGGTGACAACATTCTCTTTTCCAACGATGCCTTTGGGCAGCATTATGGGGTGGAGGAGCTCTTCAACGACAAGGCCGACCAATGCCTGCTCGCAGAAGAGGCGATGAAGTACTATGCCAATATTCTCACCCCCTTCTCTGTCTTGGTGAAGCGAAAGATTGAGGAGATTGTGAAACTCAACCTGCCCATCGACATCATTGCTCCCAGCCATGGAGCCATTTGGCGGGACAATCCGCTGCAGATTGTGGAGAAATATGCCGCTTGGTCGGATGCCTACCAAGAGGATCAGATCACCATCATCTATGACACGATGTGGGACGGCACCAAGAAGCTTGCTCATGCGCTTGCAACAGAAATCCAAGCGCTCAGTCCTGATACGGTGGTGAAGGTGTTCAATATCAGCCAGACGGACAAGAATGACATCATGACCCAAGTCTTCAAGTCAAAGGCTATCGCTCTTGGATCTCCAACGGTGGGAAAATCCATCCTCTCCTCGGTAGCTGGTTGGATTCACTTTCTCTCTGAACTGCAGTTCAAGAGTAAGAAGGCAGCAGTTTTCGGCAGTTACGGCTGGAGTGGAGAGGGAAATGCAGTATTGCGCGAAGAGCTCACCAAGGCAGGTTTCTCAGTGGTGGAGAGCGAGGTCAAGGTCAACTGGACCCCTACCGAAGAGCATTTGAGCGAGATGCAGACTATTGCACGCGAGCTCGTGTAAGACCTAGATCGAGATAACGATACAGATATCTGCTGGCGATCGAACAATAGGGACTCCACAGTCTCCCCCGTTGTTTGATCGCCTCCTCTTTGTTTGTACCATACACGGAAAAGAATGCCTGCCTCAGCGCACCATCCTCATAGGGGAGAATGTCAGGTCGGTCGAGCACAAAGATCAGGTACATCTTGGCAGTCCAGGCTCCTATACCTGTATGCTTCGTAAGTTCTTTCATGCATTCATCATCGCTGAGAGTACCAAGTTGTGATAAGGCCTCTTTGTGTGTACAGAGGTAGGAGGCAAGGTCCAGTATTGTCCTTGCCTTTCGTCCGGAAAGGCCGCACCCACGTAGCGCTTGCTCGTCTGTCAGTGACAGGAGTTCCGGCTTGAGCTCACCTCCGACCAGATTCCGTACTCGCTTTGCAATGGTATCTGCGGCCTTGGTGGAGAGCATCTGGCCGACGATGGCCTCAACCAAGAAGGCAAACCCATCTGTTTCTAGGTAATGGGTGAGCGGACCGACTGCTTCCATGACGTTTGCAAGGAGTGGGTCTGTTGTTTTCAGATAGGCTGTTTCCCTTTCCATATGCTCCCAAGCATAGGGCCTGGAGGGCTCTCTTTCAATGGTATCGTGCCTTTCATCAGCCCAGAAAGTGTGGTACAGTCAGCTTGAAATGCATATGGATGCCACTTCTCACCAAGCCCTCAATTATGAAACGCTGCTCAACTGCCTCGGTGGATCGGAGGCAAATGCTCTGGAGGCTTTTGCCAAGGCGGAGAGGCAGCAGCTCGTGCAGGAACCCCTCTCTTTGCATATCGATGCCTATGCACAGCTGCTTGGTCTCGATGCAGATGTTGTCAGCCGAGCCTATTGGCGTTGTCGACCCTTGTTTGAGGAGATGGATGAGAAGACCATCATTCTTGGGTGGGACAGTCCGGCATGGCCGAAGATGGTGGATAGCTTCGCCTACCGCCCCCGGTTTCTCTATGTGCAAGGAAGAGTACAGCTGCTCAGTGAGCCCTCGGTTTCGGTCATCGGCACCCGTTCTCCCTCTCTGGAAGGAAAGAAGCTTGCGCTTCAGACCTCCCAGGCTCTTTCCAAGGCTGGCTACATAGTGACCAGCGGCCTTGCCCTCGGAATTGATGGGGTTGCCCACAAGGCTGCTCTGGCATCCGGTTCTCCCACCATAGCGGTAATCGGAACCCCGCTCTCTTCTGCCTATCCCCCAGAGCATGCAGAACTCCAGGCTGAGATTGCGAAGTCTGGGGTGGTCGTAAGCCGGTTTGCACCTTCCACCACTACCCAGAAGTGGCACTTTCTCTTACGCAACCGCTTGATGAGTGCACTTTCGGTTGCTTCCATTGTGGTTGAGGATCGTGATGGGGGAGGGGCGGTGAGACAAGCTTCCTTTGCGTTGGAACAGAAGAAGTACCTTTTCCTCTACCAAAGCAGTGTGAACAACCACGCCGTTCTTTGGCCGAGACAGTTTTCCAACCAGAGCCGGGTGTTCACCATCAAGAAGCCTGAAGACCTTCCCCGGGTTCTCACCCAAGCAATGAAAGATCGGCTTTCTCTTGGTAAGAAGCGTGAAAAGCCGGTGCAACTGGACCTCTTCTCCGCTCCCTCTCCTTGACATGAAATCGAGTAGGGGACTACTATCGGGTATTATGAAAAAACAGCTCACCGCCAACGAATTACGGCAAAAATTCATTGACTTCTTTGTTTCCAAGGATCACGTGCAGATCAGTGGTGCTTCCCTGATCCCGGAGAATGACCCGACCGTGCTCTTCACCACCGCTGGTATGCACCCCTTGGTACCCTACATCCTGGGCAGTGACCACCCCTCGGGAAAACGGCTCACCGACTACCAGAAGTGCATCCGCACCGGTGACATTGAAGCCGTAGGGGATCCGCACCATCTCACTTTTTTTGAGATGCTCGGAAACTGGTCCTTGGGCGACTACTTCAAGAAAGAAGCGATCGCCTACAGCTTTGAGTTCCTCACCGAGGTGCTCGGCCTGGATATCGACCAGCTCTCGGTGACAGTATTTGCCGGTGATGATCTGGTTCCCCGTGACGAAGAAGCAGCTGCTGCGTGGGAGAGCTACGGAATTCCTCGTGAGCGGATCTATTTCCTCCCCCGTGAGGATAACTGGTGGGGCCCTGCCGGGGAGACCGGTCCCTGTGGTCCGGACAGTGAGATGTTCATCGATACCGGCCGAACCTCCTGCGGTCCTGATTGCCGACCGGGATGTAAGTGCGGCAAGTATTTTGAGATTTGGAATGATGTGTTCATGGGCTACAAGAAGAATGCCGATGGCTCTTACTCTGAGATGGAGCGCAAGTGCGTTGATACCGGTATGGGTATTGAGCGTACCATTGCTGTCCTGCAGGGCAAGAAATCGGTCTATGAGACAGAGGTCTTTGCCTCAATCATCGCCGGTATCGAACGCCTTTCCTCCAAAGTGTACGGCAAGGATGAGGAGACCGACATTTCGGTTCGCATCCTTGCAGACCATGTGCGGACCAGTGTGTTCATCCTCGGCGACCAGCGCGGTGTCGCTCCCTCGAATGTGGGACAGGGCTATATCCTGCGCCGCTTGATCAGGCGTGCGGTACGCCACGGTCACAAGCTGGGCATCGAAGGCTCGTTCCTCGGTGAACTTGCCCTGGTAGTGCTTGATCTGTATGGCAAGCCCTATCCAGAGCTTCTGGAGAACAAGGAGTTCATTCTCAAGGAACTTGCCCAGGAAGAGGCGAAGTTCAGCGAAACCCTCGCAAAGGGTGAGCGTGAGTTTGAGAAGATGCTCCCCAATCTTTTGAAGGGCAACAGCAGGCAGATCAGCGGCAGAACCGCGTTCAAACTCTACGATACCTTCGGCTATCCCATCGAGTTGACCCGTGAGCTTGCCGGTGAGCATGGCTTCACTGTGGATGAGCAGGGGTTCAAGGAAGCGTTCGAGAAGCACCAGGAGATCAGTCGCAGTGGGGCTGAGCAGCAGTTCAAGGGTGGTCTTGCCGATCACAGCGAGAAGACGACCGCCCTGCACACTGCAACCCATATGCTGCACAAGGCGCTTCGCACTGTGCTCGGCGAGCATGTCGGTCAGAAGGGTTCGAACATCACCGTCGACCGTCTGCGCTTCGACTTCACCCACCCCTCTCCGATGAGCTCTGAGGAGATCCAGAAGGTTGAGGACATGGTCAACGAGCAGATCGAGCGCAATCTCGAGGTGACGTGCGAGACCATGAGTTTGGAAGAAGCCCGTGATGCAGGTGCCATCGCTTTCTTTGACAGCAAGTACGGCGAGCAGGTCAAGGTCTACTCGGTCGGCGACTACTCCAAGGAAGTGTGTGGGGGACCCCATGTGAAGAACACCTCTGAGATGGGGCACTTCAAGATTCTCAAGGAGCAATCTTCCTCTGCCGGGGTGAGAAGAATCAAGGCCATTTTGGAGAAGTAAGGATACGTAGACGATCTTCTTGGCTGTCTTGTGGGTGGAACCCTGTGAGACAGCTTCTTTTTTGTTTGGAGAAACGAGATAGATGCAACGAACCTATTCTGTCAGCGAGGTCGCATCCATGGTAGGGATACATCCCAATAGCGTACGTCTGTACGAAGAGCTGTCGTTCATCTCCAAGCCCAGGCGGAAATCAAATGGGTATCGCATACTTACCGATCTGCATGTGGGCCAACTGAAATTTGCTCGGCTTGCGTTGCGTGCGGAAATACTACAGCACGGATTGAGAGAACAAGCCCTTGCTTGTATCCATCTCTGTGCAGAAACTCAGTTCAGCAAG
>JAAYQY010000019.1 GCA_012519125.1 Spirochaetales bacterium | reverse complement strand
GAGCAGTGAGGAGGAACTGCATCGCGAGTTCGCCTCCCTCTCTTTTTTGCGTGATCATCATCCCTTGCTTCTCTTCTCCCGCTCCCTTCAACATGTGAAACGGGTCAAGGCTTGTGATCTGGCATCCTATGAGAACCGTTACATCACCCTCATCGGGTATCAGATCACCCAGAAGCAAGTGCTTACCAAAGGCGGGGAGAATATGAGCTTTGTTTCGTTTGAGGATGAGACAGCTTTGTATGAGACGGTGCTCTTTCCCCAGCTCTTTTCCAAGTACCACCACCTGCTGTGCACCCAGTGGCCCTTGGTGATTCTTGGATTGGTGAAAAACGACGAGGGGGCTCTTATCGTTGAGATTGAACACATGAAGAAACTGGGAAGCTAGGATTTCAGCTGTGCTTCGATGCGGTTCACATACGCTTGGATATTGAACTTTCGTTCCAAGCCCTTGTCATTCATGTATCGGACATTGCCGAAAATAACCCGTTCTGCCCAAGGCCGATCATGCTTGCCGAAACACCAGGCAACCCCTGCATATCCATTGGGGTCACGTCCATCCATCTGATACCGGTTGTTCAGGGAGAGGGCTGTGACGAACGCCTCTTTTGGGCTTCCACTCCACTCCAAGATCTTTTTTCCCCAATACATGCGCAAGTAATTGTGCATGGTACCACACTCCACCATCTCCTTTTGGGCTGCATTCCAGTAGGGATCATGGGTTTGGGCAGCTTCCAACTGCGCGTAGGTATAGCGGTAGGGCCTTCGATCCATTTCATGATGGGCGAGGGTCTTCAGTGCCCAAGAGGGGAGCCCTTCATACTGGTCGTACAGTGGGTTGAAATACACGTAGTTCATGGCAAGTTCACGCCTGACGATCAACTCCTCAAGGAAGACTGGTACATCCTCAAGATCATACGAGCGCACCTGATGGTAGATATCCACGGGGCTTATCTGTCCGAAGTGAAGATAGGGGCTCAAGCCGGAAGCCCAATTCAGGGATGGGTCATTACGCTTTGTTGCATACCCATCCAAACGCTCTGCAAGAAACAAAAAGAGCTTTTTCTGTGCTTCCCCCTCCCCTCCCCGAAGATGGAGCGCTTTGCCGCCTCTGTCTTTCACCCCCAATATGTTGAACAGACCCGGAAGGTCGGAAAGATTTGCACTGGGAAAGGGAACTTCGACAGAGAGTGAGGAGTGCTTGACCTCCTTCAGTGCAACAGGCTGGGCAAAGTAGTCGATCATGGGTTCAATCTTTCGTCTCAGGGTTGCCGCTGAATACTCTTCTTTGTCGCTCACACTTTCGATGGGAACCACCACATTCGACTCTACTTGGATCAAGGATACGGGAAGGATTTCAGCAACTTCCTTTCTCCACTGCCGGTCTGTTCTGGTGTATCCACGGTCGACAACAACACCGGCAAAGGGAATCAGTTTTTTAAATCCTTCCACGACGCCTGTCTGGTGTACCACCATGCTGATCGATCGTTCTTTCAACGCTTGTTGCACTTCCAAGAGACCTTCGGCCAAAAAACGGTAGTGGCGGATGCTCGCTTCATTGAAGGCAGCAGAAAGGCCGAAAT
>JAAYQY010000208.1 GCA_012519125.1 Spirochaetales bacterium | reverse complement strand
CAGCCGGCTTTCAGCACTGCCTGAGCCAGAATCGGGCGAATATCCTGGTCTGAAGTGATGAGATAGCTATCATCATTTTCTCTATTCACACTAAGCACGCCATTCTGCTGCCTGAGCACTGGCAAAAGGTCTTGTCCACTCTTAGCTTGCAGCACGATCATCACATGGTTGCCGAAATGCTCCTGGCCAAGTTCTGCGACTGTACCGAAACTGATCAGCTTTCCTCGTGAAAATAGTCCCACCCGGTCACATACTGATTGAACTTCTTCAAGTTGGTGGCTTGAGAGCAGGAATGTCATTCCTTCACTCTCCCGCAAGGAAGCGATCAGAGAAAGGAACTCAGAAATGCTCTGGGGATCCAACCCTTGGGTGGGCTCATCAAGGATGGCGATCCGTGGCTGCTTCACCAGAAGTTCTGCAAGACCGAGACGCCGTTTCATGCCATGCGAAAAGGTTCTGACCTTGTCATGCATCCTGTTGGCAAGGCGCATTTTCTCCAGTGCATTGACAATTCTCTGGTCTCTTTCCTTGCCATCCAAACCCAAAAATCGGGCAGTATAGTCCAGATTTTCGTATGCACTCATGTATTCATAAAACCCGATGGTATCGGGCATGTATCCTACCTGTCTTTTTACTGCCAGAGGAGTACGAAAGGGATCAAAACCGAGGATATCAATACTCCCTTGGGTACTCTCCAGCAGACCGAGGAGCATAAGAATGGTGGTTGTCTTGCCTGAGCCGTTGGGCCCAAGCAATCCAAAGATCTCTCCTTGCAGCAAGCTGAAGGAGACGTCATCCACTGCTCGCACTCCTTTTCGGTATTGTTTGGTCAGGTGGGAAACGCGTACGACCGTATCATTACCCATACTCACCTCCTATCTTCGTCCGAATTTCTTGATTGCAAAGACCAGCAATACAGCAGCAAGTGCGATGATGACGATTGAGACAATTCCCCACACTGACGAGGTTCGTACAGTGATCCTGAACTGCTCGCTCACGTTACCGGCATTTTTGGAGTTGGCCTTCAGTGTTAGGCTGTAATCACCATTGAGCGCCTCTGAGGAGGGTTTGAGAGTTGCTTTTACCGAAGTGCTCTCTCCTGCAGCCAGGCTTTCTATGACTGCAGGATTGTAGGAAATGGTCCAATTTGATGGGGTATAGCTGGCAAGTTCAATATGATCTGCAGCAGCGGTCCCTGTATTCTTGATTTCAAGATCGAGGACTTTCTCTTTGCCCGCCACAGCAGTTGCGCTCAGCAGGCCTTCTTTGCCGGTGAGGCTGATAGCGGCTTGACCTTGCACTTCAAGGGTTACGGGAACCGAAGCTTCAGCCCCTGACGAACGGGCAGTGATCATCACTGGGTAGGAACCTTCGGAGACCCCTGCCGATGGGGTTACCGTGACTTGGATGGTTTTGGAAGATCCTGCCCCCAAACTGAGGGTATTCATGGTCTTTGACCCATACTGCTCCTTGAACGTGGCTGAAAATCCTTGGGGTACCTCAGCATACAAGTCAATGAGTGTCTCATTGGCGCTGTTGTTGAGAAGCGTGACATTGAAGGTGAAATCAGATTTCGGATCTCCTTTGATGGATGGCAGCTCAGTGTCGAGTGCAAGCCTTTGGGGGAGTTGCTTATCCATGGTGATGGTCAGGGGAAGCGAAAAGGAGTCCCCCTCTTCCCCTGTTGCATGTACCGTGAAATCATAGACAATATGCTCATCCACGCGTTGGGGAATCACCCAGAGCTGTACTGTGGAAGTGCTGTCAGGTTCGGTGAAAACTGCGTTGACCAAACCGCCTCCTCCCACAAACTGGTACTCCCATCCCTGGGGCAACCCTGTCAGGGACAGATTCACCCGTTGGGGAGCCAGGCCAAAGTTCTTGATCCGTAGGTCAAAAGTAATCATGTCAGAAGAACTGACATTGAGCGAAGGATAGTTGGTGGCTACTGACAATCCTTGGTAGTCAGCAAACAGTGGCAGAGACGCCAGAAGAACCACAACAAGTACAGATACCAATCGAATGTTCCGTTTCATGAAGCATATTCCTCCGAGTAGTTGAAAATCTATCGGGAGTAATACGTTCAGAAGCGTCAATCGTCAAGTTTCCATTTTTCATCGCACTTTCTTACATATGCAAACGATATCCTGATTTCTCCATTGTTTTTCAAGAAGCTGATACAAAGTGTTCACACTCCTAGGTGAGTTTCTACAAAAAAAAGGAAATCCATTCACTATGGATACTAAAAGTTCAAATGATCTTCAACAAGCTCTTCATAAATCTTGAAGATTATTCATCAAGTTGCATAGCTACTTGCTTTGTTCGACTAACTTCAAAAACCGTTCAATCATCGCTCGCTTGGAGCACATAGGTTCTGCCTGCGAGATCTCCTGCGCCCGATATGGTCATTGTGAGATTTGGGGCCGAATAACTGAATGCGATGGTGATATTCCTTCGTGGGTTGTCCTCGTCAGAATCATCATAGTAAAGTCCTGTTACAGTAGTTCCTTCGATTGATGAAACGAATACCGTATAATGAGCGTAGGATGCATCAGACATCCACCCAATATCTATCATGTCCAGCTCTGTTTCCGTATAGTTAGTTACAAATCCTACATAAGGTTTTTCCGGTGTACCCTCTCCCCAGTTATGAGGCAAGGCCAAGATGGTTT
>JAAYQY010000207.1 GCA_012519125.1 Spirochaetales bacterium | reverse complement strand
GTGCTCAGTGATTTTCTTCTCAATATTACCGGTTTCCTCGTTCACCTCTTCGATGAGCGTGGTTCCCAGCTTGATGTCAACAAACTTCGCATACCCAGACTCTTCTGCAAGCACTGGCTCACTGAAGGGGTCGAAGGAGACAATCGGAGTCTTGGCCTCAACAAACTGCCCGCTCTCAACAAGAAGTTCGGAACCTGTCTTGACCACCTGGCTGGTAGCATGACCGACCAAGAAAATCTTTGAGCCGAGTATCTTTACCGAGCCGTTCTCTTCGCTGAGAACCTGCTTGCCGCCCTTCTCATAGATTGGGGTTCCCTTGGCAACAACCATACCGTCCTCAACCAACAGCTTGGAAAAAGATTTCTCCTCGATGACTGCATTGACACGGAAGTACTCAATGTGGCCCTTTCGGGTGAACACGTTGACCGAATCGCTTGCGCGCACAACCCTTGAACCGGTGATAGTACCGATGATGACCGGGTAGTGGTAGGTCAGCTTATTCTCCTCAGAGCTGGTCGAAGCGGTACCACCGACGTGGAAGGTACGCATCGTAAGCTGTGTACCAGGCTGACCGATTGACTGGGCAGCGATGATACCGACGGCTTCACCGATGACGACCGGGCGGTTGGTGGCAAGGTTGCGACCGTAGCACTTGCGGCATACGCCATGCTTGGCTTCACAGGTAAGCACGGTGCGCAGCAACACTCTTTCAATGCCAGCATCCTCAATCTTCTTGGCGGTTGCATCATCAATTTCCTCGTTGGCCACAGCCAGAACTTCACGAGAGAAGGGATGCAGCACATCCTCGACGGGACAACGTCCGACAATGCGTTCAGAAAGGGTCTCGACGATCTCATCACCATCCTTGATGGCTCCACGATGAATACCATTGATGGTATGACAATCGTCCTCATTGACCACCACATCCTGGCTGATGTCAACCAGACGGCGGGTAAGATACCCTGCCTCAGCAGTCTTGAGAGCGGTGTCGGAGAGACCCTTACGGGCACCGTTGGTGGAGATGAAGAACTCAATGATGGAAAGACCTTCCTTGAAGTTCGACTTGATGGGGAACTCGATGACGTCGCCGGACGGCTTTGCCATCAAGCCACGCATACCACCGAGCTGCCTGATCTGCGTCTTCGATCCACGAGCACCGGAATCAGCCATGAGGAAGAGGGGGTTGAAGCCATTCTGACTCACCTTCAACTCTGCCATCAACGCATCGGTCAGCTGGTCATTCGTCTGAGTCCAGACTTCGATTACTCGGTTATACCGTTCTTCCTGTGTGATATGACCCTGACGATACTGGTCAAGGATCCTCTGCTGCAGGGCATTGGCCTTGGAGACCAACTCTTGCTTGGCAGCAGGGACAATCATGTCAGACAAACCGATGGTAGCACCGAACAAGGTGGCATACTTGTAGCCAATATCCTTGATCGAGTCGAGCATTTCAACGGCAATGGAGTTGTCGTTTGCCTTCAGCGTATCACCAATAAGTGCCTTCAGCTCCTTGTCACCAAGCGTAGCGTTCTGGAAAGGAACACTCTTGGGGAGTACGGAATTGAACAGGATACGGCCCGGGGTGGTCTCCAGCTTGGTTCCATCCTCAAGCCGATACCTGATAGTTGCATTATAGGAGAGCAAACCACTGTCAATGGCCATTTCCAGCTCACCGATGTTGTCGAAGTACTTGCCCTCACCAGGAGCGCCCGGCATATCGCGTGTCAGGTAGTTGATGCCAAGTACCATATCCTGTGAAGGATACACGATCGGTTTGCCGTTTGCAGGGTCGAGCAGGTTGGTGACACTGAGCATCAGCGTCCAGCACTCAAGCTGGGCGGCATGCGTAAGCGGCACGTGGACAGCCATCTGGTCACCGTCGAAGTCAGCGTTGTAGGCATGACATACCAGCGGGTGCAGCTTGATGGCTTTTCCATCAACAAGTACGGGGTCGAACGCCTGGATACCAAGACGGTGCAGCGTAGGTGCACGGTTGAGCAACACAGGATGTTCCCTGACCACCTCATCGAGGATGGACCATACAGCATCCGTCTCTTCCTCAACCAGGCTCTTTGCCTTCTTGATGTTGTAGACAACGCCATCCTGAACCAACTTCTTCATGATGAAGGGCTTGTACAGCTCAAGAGCCATTTTGGAAGGAAGACCACACTGGTGCATCCTCAGCTCGGGACCAACAACGATAACCGAACGACCGGAGTAGTCTACACGCTTTCCAAGCAGGTTCTGTCTGAAACGACCCTGCTTGCCCTTGAGCATGTCAGAAAGACTCTTCAGGGGTCGGTTGGAAGCACCCTTGACCACACGCTTGCGCTTGGAGTTGTCGAACAGGGCGTCAACCGCTTCCTGAAGCATACGCTTTTCATTGCGGATGATGATGTCCGGAGCATTGAGCTTGACCAAACGGTCGAGGCGGTTGTTGCGGTTGATGACCCTTCGGTAGAGGTCGTTCAGATCGCTGGTGGCAAAACGCCCACCATCGAGCTGGACCATCGGCCTGAGATCGGGGGGAATAACGGGAATGACGGTAAGAATCATCCATTCAGGGCGGTTGCCGCTGTCACGGAAGTTCTCACATACCTCGATGCGCTTGAGCAGACGCTTATCGGCCTTGTCAGCCTTGACGCGCATCAGCTCACGAAGCTCCCGGGAGAGCTCCTCAAGATCGAGATTGACCAACAGCTTGCGCACAGCCTCTGCACCCATGCCGGCCTCAAAGGAGTCACCATACTGCTCACGAGCCTGCCAGTACTCCTCTTCAGAGAGCAACTGCTTAGGCTTGAGATTGGTGTCCCCTGCATTGATGACCACATACTTCTCATAGTAGAGAATGCTCTGCAGAGAGTTGCGGGTAATATCCAGCAGCATGCTCATGCGGCTGGGAACCGAGCGGTAGTACCAGATGTGCGAGACAGGAGCTGCGAGGGTGATATGGCCCATGCGCTCACGTCTCACTTTGGTATTGGTTACCTCAACGCCACAGCGGTCACAAATGACACCCTTGTAGCGGATGGACTTGAATTTGCCGCAATAGCACTCCCACTCCTTGGTAGTACCGAAAATCTTCTCACAAAACAGACCGTCGCGCTCCGGACGGAGCGTGCGGTAATTGATGGTCTCCGGCTTCTTCACCTCGCCGTAGGACCAATCTTTGATCTGCTCCGGCGAAGCCAGTTTTATCATGATGCTATCGAAATCCTGAATTTCCTTCATCCGTACTTCTCCTGGTTAGTTGAGGGAGCCTTTCGACTGCTTGGCGATCAACTCTTCATCACTTTCGGTAAGGGGCACCTGCCGACCCTTGGAGTCATACACAGACATATCCAGAGCCAAGCCACGGATCTCCTGAACCAATACATTGAATGCCTCGGGCATTCCTGCAGTAGTGGCCGGTTCTCCCTTGACGATACTCTCGTATATCTTTACACGACCGTTCATGTCGTCACTCTTGATGGTCAACAGCTCCTGCAAGGTATTTGCAGCACCATAGGCTTCCAGTGCCCATACTTCCATCTCACCAAGTCTCTGACCACCGAATTGGGCCTTACCACCAAGCGGCTGCTGGGTTACCAGCGAGTAGGGACCGGTGGAACGGGCATGCATCTTGTCATCGACCAAGTGGTGCAGCTTCAGGTAGTAGATGTAGCCGCAGAATACCGGATTGACAAACGACACACCGGTAAGACCGTTG
>JAAYQY010000206.1 GCA_012519125.1 Spirochaetales bacterium | reverse complement strand
AGGCTGGTGGTATCAGTTTGCTCCGTGGATATGGAGCGAAAGAGTGCTCTGCTCTGCATCAGCTGCCCGCTGAGGGTGTTGAGGGCCTCGTAGCGGTTGTTGCGGTTCTGCATCTGAGCAAGCAGGGAGAAGACCAAGCTGAAAAGGATGATCACCAGGGCAAGGATGATCGAGAGCATTGCCAGGTTGTAGGAGAGGAGCCAGCCTCGGAGTGTTCCTGTTCGCTTAGGTGCGTGTTCACTATCCATGATGAGCCAGTATAGCATGAAGGAAGCTGAATGCAGGAAGAAATCCACCGGGCAAGGTTTGTAATATTTTGTACTCTAAGACACTAATATAGTCTTAAATAAAGGTTTTGGTAGGACAAAAGGAAGAAACTTGCTGCATTTTCCCGATTTTTCCGGCTTTTTTCCTCTCACTAGGTCGAGGATACTATAGCAGAACCAAATATCTATTGTTCCTGAAGGAGGAACCGAAATGAAAAAAATCATGTTGACCGTATTGATGGTCGCCCTGCTCGTAGCTCCGGCTTTTGCACAGGGTGGTCAGGAGAGTGGTGCAGCTGCCCAGAAGCAGATTGTACTTCGCCTTGCAGATAACCAGCCTATCGGCTATCCCACCGTTGTTGGTGATGAAGAGTTTGCTCGCCTCGTTGGTGAATACACCAATGGCCGCATCAAGATTGAAGTGTACCCCCAGGGTCAGCTCGCTGATGAGAAGAGTGCAATCGAGCAGGTACAGTTTGGCGGCATCGATTTCACCCGTGTCTCCATCTCCCCGCTGGCTTCCTTCCAGCCGTTGCTGAATGCACTGCAGATGCCGTACCTCTACCGCGATGCTAACCACATGTGGAATGTCCTCAATGGTGAGATCGGTCAGTTCTTCCTCGACTCCATGGAAGAGAAGGGCTTTGTCGGCCTCGTATACTACGATAGCGGCGCTCGTTCCTTCTACAACACCAAGAAGCCGGTGTACACCGTTGCCGACCTCAAGGGCATGAAGATCCGCGTTCAGGAGTCCGCACTCATGATGGGTCTGGTCCAGGCTCTTGGTGCAGTTCCCACCCCGATGGCATACGGCGACGTCTACAGCGCCCTGCAGACCGGCGTTATCGACGGTGCTGAGAACAACTGGCCTTCCTATGACTCTTCCAGCCACTATGAAGTTGCCAAGTATTTCTCCATCGACGAGCACACCCGTGTTCCCGAGATGATCATTGCCAGCAAGATCACCATGGACAAGCTCTCCGCCGAGGATCAGGCCATCATCAAGACGGCTGCCAAGGAGTCCCAGGCCAAGCAGGTTGCTGCATGGGCTGAGTACGAGAAGAAGAGCGAAGCCAAGGTACGTGCTGCCGGCAGCCAGATCAACAATATCAACAACCAGGCTGAATTCGCCGCCGCCATGGCTCCCCTCTATCAGAGCCAGCTCAACGATGCTCAGAGATCATGGGTTGAGAAAATCAAGGCTGTGAAGTAAATTAGAATCAGATTCCAAAGGGTGTGGGGTTTCTTGTGAAACCCCACGCTCTTTGCCATATCATCCCTTTTGGAGGTATCCCATGGAGCAGTTCAAGAAAATTCTTGACGCCTTGTTTGTATGGGTTCTCAAGCTGGCCATGCTCATGTTGATGGCGATGGTGGTCATCGTCTTTTTCAACGTTGTGCTGCGGTACGGATTCAACTCCGGCATCCACTGGGCAGAAGAGATTTCCCTTGTCATTGTCATCTGGTTTACGTTCATCTCCATGGCCCTCGGTGTCAAGGAGAACCTGCACATCAACGTAAGCGTACTTCCGAGGAAGCTTCCCGCCAAGTTCTTCCTCTCCCTCGATGTCCTGAAGGACCTTTTGGAAATGCTCATCGGCTTTGTCCTGATCATCTATGGTTGGAGGCTCACCCTCAACGGTGCCAAGTCCTTCCTGCCCGCCACCCAGATTCCCAACTCGATCAACTATCTGGTTCTTCCCATCGCCGGCATCTTCATCATCCTGTACGCGGTGATTTACCTGACTGAAGACTTGAAAAAATTCAAGGGAGGAGTGCAAGCATGATGAATGCAAGTATGGGTACCCTCATCCTGATCGGCTCCTTCGTGCTGATGCTGATCCTCAAGTTCCCGATCACCTTCTCGCTGTTCCTGTCGTCGGTGTTCACGGCGATGTACCTGAACCTACCGATGATGTCCATCGTGCAGCGCCTGGTGAGCGGGGTGAACTCGTTCAGCCTGCTGGCCATCCCGTTCTTCATCCTCAGCGGTGAGATCATGAGCCAGGGTGGCATCTCCCGGCGCCTGGTGGCTTTCGCCAATGCCCTCATCGGGCGTGTGCGCGGCGGTCTTGCCCAGGTGAACATCCTCGCCTCGATGTTCTTCGGCGGCATCAGCGGCTCTGCTGTTGCGGACGTCTCCTCCATCGGTGCGATGCTCATCCCCATGATGGTCGACGACGGCTATGATGCCGATTTCGCCGTTGCGGTCACCGTCACCAGTGCCTGCGAGGGTGTGCTCATTCCTCCCAGCCACAACATGATCATCTTCGCCATGGCAGCCGGCGGCGGCGTGTCGGTTGGCAAGCTCTTCCTCGGTGGTCTCATCCCCGGCGTGGGTCTGGGCCTGCTGCTGATGATTCCCACGGCCATCATCGCCTACAAGCGCGGCTATCCCAAGGAAGAGCCGTATGGGTGGAGGAAGACACTGAAGATTGCACGCGATGCCCTCTTCGGCCTGTTCACGATCATCATCATCATGGGTGGTGTCATCAGCGGTGTCTTCACCGCCACCGAGTCGGCGGCAGTGGCTGTGGTCTACTCGTTCCTGATCACCTTCTTCGTCTACCGGGAGATTCCACTCAGGCAGATGGGCCCGATCCTGCGCAATTCGCTCAAGACCCTTGCGATGGTCATGAGCCTCATTGCTGCAGCCTCCTCGTTCGGCTACCTGATGGCTTTCCTGCGCATCCCGCAGGCGGTCACCAACGGCCTCTTGGCCATCAGCGACAACCGCATCGTGCTGCTGCTTCTGATCAACCTCATGTTGCTGGTGCTCGGCACAATCATGGACATGGCCCCGCTGATCATCATCACCACCCCGATCCTCTACCCGGTCGTGGTGACCCACCTGGGCATGGATCCGATCCAGTTCGGCGTCATGATGATCATCAACCTGGCCATCGGCCTGACCACGCCCCCGGTAGGGTCTGCGCTCTTTGTCGGCTGTTCGATCGGAAAGATTTCCATCGAGACGGCGACCAAGGCAACCCTGCCGTTCTACGTCATGATGGTGGTGGATCTGCTGCTGGTCACCTTCGTGCCGGCAATGACGATGTTCCTGCCCTCGTTCATGTAAGAAATCGGTTCATGCACGTTCAGAAAGCCCTGTTTCCCTACCGGAAGCAGGGTTTTCCTTACGCTTGCCTGTAAGATGATTCGGCAGTACCTTGAGAACAAGCACAAGGAGAATGTTATGATCAGCACCCACTATCTTCCTACCAAAATCATATTCGGCAGCCACTCCCTTTCCCACCTTGCAGAGCAGAAACTGCCGGGCAAGAAGGCGTTGGTTGTCATCTCGAGCGGGAAATCAACCCGCTCCCATGGGTATCTCGCCCAGCTGGAGGAACAGCTGAACAAGGCACAGGTCTCTTGGGAAGTCTTTGACAGGATTCTACCGAACCCTGTCTTGCGTCATGTCACCGAAGGATCGGAACTGGCCCGTACGAGTGGCTGTGATTTTGTCATCGGGCTGGGAGGCGGCTCAGTCATCGATTCAGCCAAAGGCATTGCCATGATGGCAACCAATGAAGGGACGCTTTGGGACTATATCAGCGGCGGCAGCGGCAAGGGCAAGAGCCTGGAGAACAAACCGCTTCCGGTGGTAGCCATCACCACCACTGCAGGCACCGGCACCGAGGCCGACCCGTGGCTGGTCATCACCAAGGAGGAGACCAACGAGAAGATCGGTACCGGCAATGATGATACCTTCCCGGTTCTAAGCATCGTCGATCCCACCCTGATGCTCACGGTTCCTCCCCAGTTGACAGCCTATCAGGGTTTTGACGCCCTCTTTCACAGTACCGAAGGGTATCTGAATAAGATTGCAAACACCTTCAGCGACATCCATAGCCTCGAGGCGATCCGGCTGATCGGCAGAAGCCTGGAGACTGCAGTCAAGGATGGCAAGAACCTGAAGGCCAGAGAGGATATGGCGATGGCCAACACGCTGGCCGGCATGGTGGAGACTTTCAGCGGTTGCATCAGTGAGCACTCACTTGAGCATGCCATGAGTGCCTTCCATCCCGAGCTTCCCCATGGGGCGGGGCTGATCATGATCAGCGTTGCCTACTTCACCCACATCGCCAACACCCATGTTGCGGACCAGAGGATGGTGGACATGGCCAAGGCACTGGGCAAGACGGACGCACAGGAAGCAATGGACTTCGTGCATGCTCTCAAGGACCTGCAGAAGGCCTGTGGCGTGGACCAGCTGAAGATGAGCGACTATGGGATTACCGAGTCTGAGCTGCCCTCCATGGTGCAGAATGCCAGGGAGAACATGGCAGGTCTGTTCCAGGTTGATCCCATGACGCTCAGCGATGAGGACTGCCTGGCCATCTACAAGGCTTCGTTCAGATAAGGAAAGCCTATCCCACCACAATACCTGCTCCCAGAACGGCAAGAACGATCAGGGGGGCGGGTATTTTTCTGGTTGCGAGAAGCGTCACCGTGATGGCGGCCACCAGAAGGTTGTCCGTTTGGATCCCGCTCTTCTGCAAGAGCAGGATGGCTGCGGCGGCAATCAGACCCCCGGCGACAGCGTTGATGCCTTTCAATGAGACTTTCACAGCCTTGATGTTCTTCAGCTCTTCCCAGATTGGGTAGATGAAGAAGATCAGAAGGGTTCCGGGAAGAAAAATGGCAATGCCGGAGAGCAGAGCACCCACTGCTTGTCCGAAGGGACCAAGGGTGCGGGCAACCATACCACCTGCATAGGAGCTGAAGCTGAACATGGGACCGGGAAGTCCTTGCACCAATCCGTATCCTGTAAGGAACTCTTCGTTTGTCAGATAGCCCTTGGTCTCCACCAGCTCAGCAATCATGACCGGGACCACAACCTGTCCTCCACCGAAGACCAGATATCCATAGCGGTAGAAAGCCTCAAAGAGGGTTACCAGCAGGTTGTGTGTGATAACCGAAAGGGCGAGCGTTCCCAAGGCGAAGAGGCCGAAGAGCAGCAGATATCGGTAGGGAGGATGCAGCTTTGCTTTGTTGAAAAGCTCCGTCTCCTTGCTGATAACAATGCTCACGATGGCTCCAAACAAGAGGACAGTGGGGAATACCCAAGGGGTACGGATGAAGTAGGTGGTAATCAAGCCAACGAGGAACAAGACAATGGTGAGGGCATCGGTGAGTACTTTCTTCCCAATCCTGAAGGCTGCAAGAAAGATGAAGCCCACTGCCATAGGCCCAATGTAACGCAAGATGGAGGAGGATATCTGTCTGTTCTCCAGAACTTGATAGAGGAAGGAGAGGGTGCTCATGACCAGGATGGCCGGCAAGGCCCATACCAACAAGGT
>JAAYQY010000205.1 GCA_012519125.1 Spirochaetales bacterium | reverse complement strand
GCAAGGGAGCAACTTGAAAGCTCCTGGGTTGGGCTTGCCGGAATACCGAGGGAGTCAAGCAACTGTGCCGCCTTCTCGTTCATCTGCTTCCAGTTGACGACCAGGTTGTGACTGCGGCCGATGAACATATTCTCAGCCACAGTCAGGTTTGGACAGAGCATTATTTCCTGATACACCGTACCAATGCCCTTGTTTTGCGCTTCTTCCGGCGCCTTGAAGTGGATAGGCTCACCTTGCAGGGTAATCAGGCCCGCATCTTTTTCGTAGACTCCTGTGATGACCTTGATCAGTGTGGACTTGCCCGCACCGTTCTCGCCCATGAGCGCATGAATCTCACCCTTTCGGAGTTTGAAGCCCACGCTATCCAGAGCTTTGACTCCAGGAAATGATTTGCAGATATCTTTCATTTCGAGTATGGTTTCTGACAACAATCAAAGATCTCCTTATACTCATACGAAACAAGCTAAGTGCGGTGTGGTATGCAATATCATCTTTGCGTACCACACTGCACACATAGCATAACTGTGATAAGAAACTTACCTTGTGATTACACCCTTGCCAGGATCGGCATTGATTCCCCATTTCTCGATGAGTTCATCAGTGATCGTTTCGGTAGTCAAGAGCAATTCTTCCTGGTAGACAACGCCACTGGGCATCTTTCCACTCTTGATCCATTCGGAGATCTGAGCTGCCTGACGGGGATTGCATTGCATGTCAGCATCCCAGTAACCAGCCTGTACATTGCGAAGTGCGAAGCGGTTGAAGTCAAATCCAATTACCTTGACCTTGCCACCCTTGCCATGACTGATTCCAGCTGCCTCGAGTGCCTGGACAGCACCCTGTGCCATACCATCATTCTGTGCGTAGATGACGTTGAAATCCTTGCCTGCTGCAATTGCTGCTTCAACAACTTTGCGGGCTTCTTCAAGACTCCAGCTATCTCCACCTGTTCCATCTGCAACAATGTTGAGTTTTCCTGCTTTTGCGGCTTCGAGCACAGCTGCGCTTCGGCCAATTTCAGCTGCAGAACCCATCTGTCCGCGAATAAGGATCAGATTGATCTTATCAAGACCAAGGCTCAACACCCATTCCACTGCCTTCTTACCTTCATACGCCATATCAGAGAGAATGGCTGCCTGGTAATTGGACTCTGCCGTATCAATTGAACGGTCAAAAAGGATTACCTGAATACCTGCATCCTTTGCAGATTTCAAGGTGTCATCCCATCCAGAAGCGTTTGCTGCTGAGATCAAGAGGTAGTCCACTCCGTCTCGGATGTACCCTTTTGCAGCAGCAATCTGCTCGCTGTTGTCCATGGTGTTGGTCTGTTTTGCGTCGTAGCCGTTGGCAGCAGAAAACACATTGTTCATGTCTTCGACATTGGCCTGCCGATACCCGGACTCTTCTGGTGGCAGATTTACAATACCTACCTTGATGAGGCCAGACTCTTTCTGACCAGCAGCGAACGGAAATCCTGTACCCAGCATAACCAGAATCATCAAAATTCCTAAAGTCTTTTTCATGTTCTCCTCCTTTTAGGGAATCACAAAAATTGGGATAGTTGTTTAGCGGAAACACCGCATCTCGTATTAAATCCTAAGACCCGCTATGTCAGAAGTACATGAAGTATCATATTGAGTTTGGTAAGATATCTTCCGCTTTGATGGCAATTCTGGGGAAATGAGAAATTTGGTATGTTATTTTATGAAAAACTTTCGATTTCTTCCGATGCCTAAGGAATAGTTGCACCTGTCAAGGAACGTTTATACAGAAAGTGGTTTTTCATTGATTCGATTTCACAAAGTGGACAGGAAAGACTTTTTGCTTGCTCATACGTTTCCCGAAGCAGACAGATGCAAGACTTTTTCGAAGATTCTTTTTCCAAAAGTAGACACGCGTTCCTAAGTATTGAATGCATCTATTTTTGCTGGATCCATGCACACAAGAAATCAGATGCATGGCCAGCTGTCTCTTCCGACAGAGTGTTCTGTTCTCGCTGAGGGAAGCGCCGTCGTCAGGTCCTTGGGCACCAGCCCTGTTCGTCGATGAGGTTCTCAGGAAGAATGACATCGATGGGGACACAGATGGTCGGTTCCGCTTCTTGGCTCAGAAGCCCTTTGCGATAGAGCTGATAAACCGCTGTATAGCCTTGGTATTCAGGGCGTTGGCTGATCAGACAATCGACCGATCCGGCGAGCATCGCCTTGCGGTTCGGTTCCACCAAGTCGTATCCGACCATCGTAGTCTGGCTTTTTCTGCCAAGCAGAAGAACTCGGTCGGCTATCCTGTGTATGGCATCATTGACGACGAAGATCCCACTCAAATCTTGGTGTTCACGATAGAAGGCATCAAGCGATTGACCGATATCAGCGTTTGCCTGGATCTCCAGCTCGTATGACCTGTACTGGCTCTTGTCAGCAAAGTACTGGGAAAACCCCCTGGCACGTTCCTTGGAGTTATAAGCCGAGCGATAGGTTTGGATGGTAAGCAAGGTTCCGCCCTTTGGGTTGAGCAGGTGCATCATCCTTCCCGCAAGATATCCTCCACGGAATGGATTCTGGACAACGGTGGATACAGGGTTTGTCTGCGGAAGGGGAGAGTCGATGAAGACGTAGTCAACACATTGCTTCTTGCCAACGAGAAGTCTTGCATCATCAGGCACTACCGGAGCAAGCAACAGTGCATCAACCTTGCGTTTGAGCAGTGCTTCCCCTTCCTTCAGCAAGCTTCCTTGCTGAGACCTGTCGAACTGGGCAAGATCGATGCGCACAGCAAGCGGATACAACTCCTTCGCAGCTTTGAGGATTCCTTCATAGATGAGGTTCCAGTAGCCGAACTCTGAGTGAAGTTGCGGCAACAGCACGCCGATGGTGTATTGCTTGCTCAGCTTGAGGTTTCGAGCATAGGTGTTTGGCTGGTACCCATAGTCATCAACGATAGCCATGACTTTCTTGATGGTTTCTGGGGCTACGCGTCCACGATTGTGCAGTACTCTGTCCACGGTCCCTATCGATACTTGTGCAAGTTTCGCAATTTCAGATATGGTCATGCTCGTGTTATGTCCTTCAAACGTTGTGCAAACTAAGTTGATTAACGTTACCGCAAGTATACCATATTCTTATGAAATGTCTATTGTCGGGAACGTGAACATTTCAGTTTGCACCACGCGACCTAACTGTATTTAAAGAGCATAGGAGTGAGATTCGGTGTTCTTGGCTTGACAGGAAGGCATACAAGTCGGACAATGGGCAAAAGAGTGCGTTAACGTAAACGCATAGAGAATAGAAGACTTTTCTTTTGAAGAGGGGGAAAAAGATGCAGAGAGAACCGATAGGATCCTACGAATTCTGGTTCGTGGTGGGGTCACAATTCCTGTATGGTGAGGAGACACTCGCCGAAGTTGCACGCCACGCCAAGCTCATGGCAGATGGCCTGAACAAGTCTGACAAGCTTCCCTGTAAGGTGGTCTACAAGACCACAGCCAAAACTCCTCTGGAGATTGAGAACTGCATCAAAGAAGCAAACTATGATGATAGCTGTGCAGGCATCATTACCTGGATGCATACATTCTCGCCTTCAAAGATGTGGATCAACGCACTCAATCTTTTGCAGAAGCCCTACTGTCACTTGCACACACAGTTCAATCGCATGATTCCCGATACAGAGATCGATATGGATTTCATGAACCTCAACCAGTCGGCCCATGGCGATCGCGAGCATGCGTTCATTGCTGCCCGCATGCGCATCGGACGCAAAATCATTGCTGGTTTCTGGGAAGATGAAGAGGTCCAGAAAGAACTTGCCTCGTGGATGCGCTCAGCTGTCGGAGCGGTGGAGAGCCGCAAGCTGAAAGTCATGCGCTTCGGGGATAATATGCGCAATGTGGCAGTGACTGAAGGCGATAAGGTCGAGGTGCAGATGCAGCTTGGCTGGCAGGTGAACACGTGGGGTGTCGGAGATCTCATCAAGGTTCTCGATAGTGTCACTGATGCCGAAGTGGATGCTCAGATGGAAGCGTATCGCTCCCGGTATGAGTTCGCCACCAAGGATCTGGAGACCGTACGCTACCAGGCTCGCGAAGAAGTGGCAATGCGCCACTTCCTCGAAAAAGAGGGAGCCCAGGCTTTCTCCAATACCTTTGAAGATCTGCAGCAGATGCGCCAGCTGCCTGGCCTTGCAAGCCAAGACCTCATGCGCGAGGGATATGGCTATGGTGGGGAAGGGGACTGGAAAGTCAGTGCCATGACCAGCCTGATCAAGCGTATGACCGAGGGCATGGGCGGTGGAACCTCCTTCATGGAGGACTATACCTACCACATGGAGAAGGGCAATGAGCTCTCTCTTGGTGCTCATATGCTGGAAATCTGTCCTTCGATCTCCACGGAGAAAGCCCGGGTGGAAGTGCACGAACTCGGTATCGGTGGGAAAGAACCTCCAGCACGCTTGGTATTTGAAGGCCACCCTGGCAAAGCTATCCTCGCCTCCTTGGTCGACATGGGAGGTAGGGTGCGACTCATCGTCAATGAGATCGAGGTGGTCAAGCCGATTTACCGTATGCCCAAGCTCCCGGTGGCAAGGGTGATGTGGCGCCCAGAGCCGGATCTCAATACGGCAGCAAAGCTTTGGATGCTTGCAGGTGGAGCGCACCATGCAACCCTCAGCTACGATGCCACTGCACAGATGCTTGAGGATTGGTGTGAGATCATGGGCATTGAGTTTGTCCATATCAACAAGGAGACGACACTCTCTTCACTGAAGCAACAGCTGTTCCTCTCTGATTTGGCTTGGAAGCTTCGCTAGAGGCTTTAAGCATATCCTTGCAAACCAACCGGCCAGTTCATTCGAGCTGGCCGGTTGCCTATTTGCTTCTTTTCAGTACATCACATCAGTTTAGTGCATTGATTGCGGTGCGAAGGATGGGAAGGCCGTCCTTGTACCGCTTGAGGAAGACATTGAAGCCCTCGATATCCTCCTTGGTAGGAGCAATGGTTGACTTCTCGGCATTGGCGAAAACCTCGGTGGCAAGATAATCCGCAAGTTTCTGATTCTTCTTATGCACCAAGTACGAGGCAAGCAGGGCAATTCCCCATGCTCCACCTTCCCCTGCGGTTTTCAGCGTTGAAATGGGG
>JAAYQY010000204.1 GCA_012519125.1 Spirochaetales bacterium | reverse complement strand
TGGCGTTGCAACATTGCTGCGGCAATCTCAGGTGCATAGGAGAGATGGGTGACTCGTGCCTCAACAATCTCAAGGCCAGCAATCTCCACTTTGCTCTGCAACTCCTTAAGCAGATAATGGGCAACTTCTGTGCTGCTTCCCCGCAGAGACTTCTCGTCATCTTCGGAGTCATAGGGGAACAGGCGAACAACATTGCGAAGAGCAGAGTCACATTGGATGGAGAGGTAGTCCACATAGTTGTCGACATTGAACACTGCTTTTGCTGTATCGATTACCTTCCAGATGACTACGACACCAATGATGATGGGATTGCCTTGTGCATCGTTGATTTTCTGCCTCTCATTGTTCAAGGTCATCGCTTTCAGGGAGAGCTCTTTCTTGGGAAGTGTGATCGAATAACTGGTGACAGCCTTTGATCCATCACTCTTTGCCTCTGTTTTCGGGCTAAGGGTAGACCCCTCATTTGAGGTGGCAGGATTGATGGCAGAGACAAACGGATTGACGAAGTAAAAACCGTCATGTTTCAGCGTTCCATAGTACTTTCCGAAGAGGGTGAGCACCAAGGCTTCATTCGGCTTGATCACCTTCAGCCCTGCATAGAGGATAGGACCGACGACAAAGCCATAGAGAGCGGTGACGATGAGCAGCAATACTCTAGCCACTACAGGGATGTCCCATACCATTGCGCTGATGAAGAGAAAGAAGCAAAGAAGTATCAAAAGCGAGTTCAAAATCAGAACTGCCATGCCGTTTGCTTTGCGATTGAGAACTTTCTCCTGGGAGTAGACAGATGCGTTCATGCGAATGCCTCCATAGGTGATACATTAAGATATCAAATTGATATCATCTAGATATTCTACCCATTGGGAATTTTTGTCAAGGGCAACAGGGCCGGATGGTGCAAGATCAGAGGAAAAGCACAAGCATGTACAAGGTATGGGATAGGCAACCAGCAAAAAGAATATTTGTATTGTATCTATGGCATGTATTTGAACAGGTAACACCAAAATGCATGGATGTTTCTTGCCTTCTTGCATACATCTGTCAAATTGCTCCAACCTAGCGAAACAGTAGGCTCTGTGTTCAGTGCTTCTTTTTTCTGCTATACTGTGGGAAGATAGCAATAAGGGAGCAACCATGGATAAATGGACAATACAGGATGCTGAGGCGTTGTACCGCATCAATGCATGGGGCAACGGCTACTTTCATATTTCTGAGCAAGGTGAAGTGGAGGTACGGCTGAAGGACAAGTCTCCTGACTCTTCGGTGAGCTTGCTCTCCATTGCCAAAGGTCTTCAGATGCGTGGCATGAAACTTCCGGTTCTGTTGCGCTTTTCCAATATTCTTGATGACAGGATCCAGCATATCAACGAAAGTTTTTTGCAGGCCATTGCCGATGTCGGTTACCAAGGAACCTACCGTGGCGTATATCCGATCAAAGTGAATCAACAGCAACAGGTAGTGGAAGAGATCTGCAAATACGGAAAGCAGTATCATCACGGTCTTGAGACCGGAAGCAAGGCGGAACTGATCATAGCCCTTGCTCACATTGACGATCCACAGGCGTATGTGATTTGCAACGGGTACAAGGATGAAGAGTATATCGATCTTGCCCTCAGGGGTCTCTCTCTGGGAATCCAGACGGTACTTGTTGTTGAGATGCCGGGGGAAGTGGGCATCATTCTGGAACGCTCCAAGGCTTTGGGGATCAAACCAAACATCGGCCTGAGAATGAAGCCTTCCACGGTTGCAAGTGGCCATTGGACTGACAGTGGTGGGGATCGGAGTGTCTTTGGTCTGAATACCACCCAAGTCATTGAAGTGGTCGATCGCCTCAGGAATGAGTCGATGCTCGACTGCCTCATACTGTTGCACTACCACCTGGGAAGTCAGATACCTACCATACATGACATTCGTGTGGGTGCTACTGAAGCCGCTCGAGTCTATGCTGGGCTTATTCACGAAGGAGCCCCCATGGGACTGCTCGATATTGGCGGAGGGCTTGCGATCGACTACGATGGCACCCACTCAGACTCCAGCAACAGCAGAAACTACTCAACCAAGGAGTATTGTGACGACGTGGTTGAGGAGATCATGAACATCTGCAAAGAGGAGAAGATCACCCATCCCACCATTCTCAGTGAGTCAGGAAGGGCCTTGGTAACTTACTACTCCGTGCTCTTGATGAATGTGCTGGATACCAATACATTCCGGTATGCACCCGATGCTTCTTCGTTCGAACAGAGCGAGTCTTTGCCTGCTTTGGAGAATCTTTTGTATGTACGGACGATGCTCAACGAGAAGAATGCGCAGGAGTGCCTGAACGACTTGAACTACTATCGTGAGGAGATTCGCAACAAGTTTCTCTACGGCAAGGTGAATATCCGTGAGCGAGCTGCCGCAGAACATGTCTACTGGGAAATTGTGGCAGAAATCCAAGAGAAGTATGGCATTGTGAACGCCGCTGAATTCAGGAAACTGGAACACCAGCTTTCTGACATCTATTATGCCAACTTCAGCCTCTTCCAGTCCCTGCCTGATGTCTGGGCCATTGACCAACTCTTTCCTATCATGCCCATCCATATGCTGGATGTAAGGCCCGACCGCAAGGCTGTGCTTTCGGACATAACCTGTGACAGTGAAGGGAAGATCGACCGGTTCATCGGCGATCGTGAGACTGAGGACACACTAGCGTTGCATACACCGCCAGAGGATGATGATTACATTCTGGGTGTTTTCTTGGTAGGAGCCTACCAGGAGACACTGGGGGACTTGCACAACTTGCTGGGGGACACCAACGTTGCCACCGTTACCTTCGAAAATGGCAGTTTCAGCCTTCACAATGAGTTGGAAGGCGATACGGTGGCCGATGTCCTGAGCTATGTAGAGTATGAACCGAAACGTTTGGAAGGCATGATTCGTGCCAAAGCTGAGAAAGCGGTGGAAGAGGGGAGGATTACCCCCCTCGAACGCAGAAAGATCATCTCAGCCTATACAGCCGGCATGAGAGGGTATACCTACTACGAAACCGACCAAGAGGAGTAAGCAATGCAGAAAAAAAGACTGATGATCATAGGAGCGGGAGGTGTTGGCAACGTTGCAGTACGCAAGTCGGCAAGAATGGAAGAGCTCTACGAGGAGATTCTTCTGGCCAGCAGGACCAAAGCGAAGTGCGATGCAATTGCCAAGGAAGCGGGGCCGGTGAAGGTACGAACTGCACAGGTTGATGCTGACAACATTGATGAGCTGGCGAACCTTATCTCCTCCTTCAAGGCAGATGTCGTGCTGAATGTGGCCCTTCCATACCAAGATCTTTCCATCATGGAGGCCTGCCTGCGTACTGGTGCCCATTATGTCGATACTGCGAACTATGAGCCAAAGGACGAGGCACACTTTGAGTATTCGCACCAGTGGGCCTACGAAGAACGGTTTCAGAAAGCAGGTCTGACCGCACTCTTGGGAAGCGGGTTCGATCCAGGGGTAACCAATGTGTTCACCGCCTATGCAGAAAAGCACTACTTTGATGAGATGCACTATCTGGACATTGTTGACTGCAACGCAGGTGATCATGGCAAGAGTTTTGCCACCAATTTCAACCCTGAGATCAATATCCGTGAGATCACCCAGAACGGAAGATACTTTGAGAACGGGGAGTGGATAAGCACAGAACCGCTGGAAATCCATCAGAGTGTCGATTATCCTCGTGTGGGAGCAAAAGAGAGCTATCTGCTCTTTCACGAAGAGCTCGAGTCATTGGTCAAACACTTTCCAACGCTCAAGCGTGCACGCTTTTGGATGACATTCGGCCAGCAGTACATCACCTTCCTCAGAGTCCTGGAAGAGGTTGGGATGACCAGCATCAAGCCGATCACTTTCCAGGGAATGGAAATCCAACCCCTGCAGTTCCTCAAGGCAGTACTCCCAGAGCCTGCGTCGTTGGGAGCCAACTACCAGGGACAAACCTCAATCGGTTGTCAGATCAGGGGCGTGAAGGACGGTAAGCCAAGAACTGTGTTTATTTTCAACAACTGCAGCCATCAGTTGGCATATCAGGATACCAAGTCACAGGCGGTTTCTTATACCACCGGTGTTCCTGCAGCGCTTGGCGCCAGCTTGGTAGCACGGGGAATCTGGAGTCGCAGCGGCGTGAACAATATGGAGCAGTTTGATCCCGATCCATTCCTTGAGGAGCTAGGACCATTGGGTCTTCCATGGGAAGTGGTGGTCGATGGCAAGCTTGCCTTCGGAGTCTGACCATGATCGATCCTTATGCCATCACCCATACTCCAGCCTTTGTGCTGGAGTATGAGGCACTGAAAAAGAATCTGCATCTGATCAAGCATCTGCAAGAAGAGTTTGAAGTTTCTTTTCTGTTTGCCCTGAAAGGTTTTGCGATGCATGCGGTTTTTCCGGAACTTGCTTCATGTGCTCATGGAGCCACCGCTTCATCGCTCAACGAGGCACTGCTAGCTTCGCCATTCTTTGCAGAAGTGCATGCGTATGCTCCTGTTTACCAGGAACGAGAGTTTGAAGCGATTGCCCGTATCGCCAGCCATATCACGTTCAACTCGCTCAATCAGTATCACAAGCACAAGGATGAGGTGCAAGGCGCTTCCTTGGGACTGAGGATCAATCCTCTCTACAGTACCGTCTCCACGGCTTTGTATGATCCTTGCAGTCCAGGTTCGCGTCTTGGTCTCCTACCGGAAGAACTTGCGATACTTCCTGAGGGTATTGAGGGCTTGCATGTTCACAATCTGTGTGAGAGTGGTGCCGAGGATATGGCGGCAACCCTTGTTTCATTGGAGAAGCATTATGGACATTTGCTTGACAAGCTGGTATGGCTGAACCTAGGGGGAGGGCATCTGGTTACCCGCAAGGGATATGACTTGGATCTCTTTCGCTCAAGTGTACGTGCTTTCAAGCAAAGACATCCGAACATCACCCTCTTCTTTGAACCGGGAGCAGCCTTTGTATGGGAGACAGGATACTTGGTAACCAAGGTGTTGGATATCGTGAAAAACCGTGGATACACGACCTTGATGCTTGATACCTCGTTTGCAGCCCACATGCCTGACTGCCTGGAGATGCCGTATGCACCCAACGTGGTGGGAGCTACTGTAGGTGAGAGCGGCTACCGGTTGGGTGGCAGCAGCTGTCTTGCCGGCGATTGGGTTGGATCGTATACCTTTGAAAAGGAACCTCAGGTGGGGGACCGCTTGGTGCTCTTGGATATGATGCACTACACCATGGTCAAGACAACGATGTTCAACGGTATTGCCCTGCCCGATATCGGCATCATGCAAGATGGCGCCTATCGTGTGGTGAAATCATTCGGCTTTGATGAGTATCAGAGAAGACTCAGCTAGGAGAAGATGATGGAGCATTGGTTTCTCGATTCAGAATTTCCCAATAGCGATGCAAGGCATGCAGCCTTTCATGTCATTCCCTTTCCCTTGGAAGAGACGGTCTCCTATATGGGTGGCACTGCACAGGGGCCACAGGCCCTCATCGAAGCATCTTCACAGCTCGAGCAACTGGTCGAGGGGTATGAAAACCCTGGAAAGCTGGGCATTCACACAACCGAGGCAATCGACTGTGCTAAACCTGTTGAACAAGCTTTGCAGGAAGCAACAGAGCGCATGCTCGATGCCGGGAAGCTTGGGGCAATACCCGTACTGCTCGGAGGCGAACATTCGG
>JAAYQY010000203.1 GCA_012519125.1 Spirochaetales bacterium | reverse complement strand
CATATAGTTCACTTTGAGTCTCTGGCCAGTTAAAGTTTTCGAAATCATATTGCTCTGATAAATCAGATACTAGAACCCCAAGATTCAAATTCCTAATTGGCTTCAGGTAAATATCAATCAACACAGGAACCTCAGTAATTGTGGTTTCCTCAACCTCTGAGAAGTACAGAAAATTGCTGCAAACAGCACTGTATTGCAAACTGAGATCAAGGATACCTGACATCGGCAATGTAAAACCAGAATCGGTTCTGCTTGGTTCTTCTTCTGTTACAGTAAATGAGAGTGAGAGATACGTACTATCTGCAATTTCCGTTTGTTTGGTTGCATCAGAAAGAACTGTTGAACTCTTTGCAGAAAGCCCGATTTCTAATCCACTGGTTTGTAAAATCGCATCAAGCTCAGATGGATAGGTGGAGAGCAACTGACTAAGTGAGTTTGTTTCTCCCGAAAGATGCAAATCGCAGTAGTCAATCGTAGTATAGATTGCGGGATGACCATCCTCATCCTCAGTTGCTTCCAGTTCATCAACTTCAAAAATCTCATCATCAAGATTAAGCGATAACTGCGCTTGAACTGAACGACTTGCATCATCAACAATCGAGGAGATTGCATACGTTGTTCCATACTGAATGAAATGCATGAGCGCCGCCAAATCATAGTAGGGATCATTTTCAATGACAGCATCAACATCATCATCATTGATTTCCAATTCATCAAGAGTTATCAAATCATCAAATCGTATACGTTGATACGCGGTGAGTGAATTGTGTTCCTCTTCAGGAATTTCCTGAGATTCCATAGAACAACCGACAAACGGCAAGACAGTGAGTGCACAGATGAGCGCACCTAGCGTGAACAGACGGACATGACGCATACAAGCCTCCAAGAGAAGTGGTATGTCTTTCTTGCAGCTGAACAAATGATGTGTATTGGTTGAGTACTGAGATACAATTGACTGAAAAAGTATAAGAAAGCTCACATGAATATACAAGTGTCTGTATAGCCATTTGCAAGGAAAAATTGCTAGTAAAAATATTCTTATCATTTTCTGAAGGCTTAGGTTAAGGAAAAAGGAATAGTATAATTTATAAAAAAGCATTATAACATACCGAGAAAAGACTAAAAGAACGGCAGGTATTACCTGCCGTCAATGATTGACTTAGTCGGCAATACAGCACGTTTCTTTGCTTCTGATTGCAATGATTGTTACGCTTTGTGCTCCAAAGAGCGCTTTGATCCTCTTTGTATAGGGAGCGAGCAACTCATCAGGAACATATGCTTGGATGGTTCCGGCAAAGCCTCCCCCATGTACGCGTACCGTTGCATCATCGCCAAGGATGGCCTTGGTGGTGGCAATGGCCAGGCTCAAGCCCTGTTCCTGGGGATGGAAAGAGGGGTAGAGATTTTGCAAGAAGCAGAAAGAGCTCTCTCCGCTTTCGCTCACAGCTTTCAGGTAGCCTTCCATATCATGTTCCTTGAGACAGGCAAGCATCGTATCGACACGCTTGTTCTCCTGGAAAAAGTGAATGGCACGGAGGAGACAACGGTCATTCTGGAGTGTTTTACGAAGCTCAGGCAACTTCTCCATGAAAGCCTGTTCGCCTACATCCCTGAGATTCGTCTTTCCGAACACAGAGGCAACCTGACGCATCTCCTTGGGAACTGAAGCGTACTCAGGGGTAAGGTCAGCGTGGTTTCCACCGGTATCCACAATGACAAGGTTGTATCCATGTTCAGCAAAGGAGTAGGAGACAGGAGTAATCTCGGGATTGGCCTCATTCTTGAAGTCAATCCCTATGATACCCCCATAAGCACAGGCCATCTGGTCCATAAGGCCCGAGGGTTTGCCAAAGTAGGTATTCTCGCTGTATTTGCCGATGGTGGCGAGGTCCACTGGAGTGAGGACATCCTTGTTGTACAGATGGTTGAAGATAGTTCCACAAAGGATTTCAACCGCGGCTGAGGAAGAGAGGCCTGAGCCCTTGAGGACATTGCTTGTCGTATTGGCTTGCCATCCGCCGATGGTCAGTCCGCGAAGGGAAAACGCATGAGCTATTCCACGTACCAATGCTTCAGTGGTATTCTTCTCTTCCTCTCGGACTGCAAGATCGTGAAGATCCACTTCCACCCGCGGATAGCCTTCACTGTCAAGAATTACCTTGGAATCAGAGCGGGGAGTGACCGCTGCAATCGTATCGAGGTTGATCGTGGCTGCCAACACCTTGCCGAGGTTATGGTCTGTATGATTTCCTCCAAGCTCTGTACGACCGGCGGTAGAGAACAAAGAAGGGTTTTCTTCCCCAAAGAGACGATGATGCTGCTCTATCAGGGCGATGTAGCGCACATCCATGTGTTCGTTGTTGCAGTGTTGTCCATACAGCTTGGGATACAGCTGATGCAGCGTTGCGTTCTTGATCTCACCTATGGTTGCCATGAGAAACCTCCTTGGGTTTTCCTGAGACAAGAAGTGCTTGCAATCAGGAATGTACACGTGTACACTATACCTGCAACCATCCCTTGTCAAGAAAAAAGGAAGCTGATATGCCGATTACCCGCGATAGTGTAGCAAAGAGAGCAGGGGTGAGCAGTGCCACGGTATCCAGGGTGTACAACACTCCCCAAACAGTCTCTTCCGATCTGCGAACCCGGGTGCTGGAAGCGGCACAGGAGTTGGGGTATACGCCCAACTCATGTGCGGCGACGCTGCGTAGGAAGGGAACGGGGAATCTTGCCTTTGTGGAGTTCTCCAAACAGGGAAGAGCCTATTACTGGGGAAGCCTGAACAGTTTTGACTGATTCTTTGGCAGGGCCCTTCGGGGTATCCAGCAAGTCATTGAACACAGCTCCTATCAAGTGCGCTTCTATTCGGTCAGCACCAAAGAGGAGGTGGAGGAGCTTGCAAAACAGTGTGATGGCATCATTGCCTATGATGTGGACACAGAGGAAGAACTTTCCTTTCTCTCAGGCCTCCCGATTCCTGTGGTGGCATCCCATCATCTGCACGGCATCAGTGACATTGCATGCGTCAGGACTGACAACTATCAAGGAGGAGTACTGCAAGCTGAGTACCTGAAAAGTCTTGGATGCACTCACCCCTTGTATGTAAGCGGCTATCTGGAGAGTGTTGAACCCCATCGCCAGAGGCTTGCAGGTTTTCGGTCTCTGTATCCTGAGGCAGAGCTTCTTACCACTGAGATCGGTTCGGCTGAAGCTCGGCGGGAGTTGGTGGGGAAGGTGAAACAGACTGCCCATCAGTTTGACAGCCTGGCCGCAGTGAACGATCTCACGCTCTTTTCCATCTTGCTCAATGAGAAGCTGGGCGTACCTTCGGTTGGGTATGATGCATCGCCCTACCACTCGCTCTTTCTCTCACAAGTGGCAAGCATAGATCTGGACAGTGGAGCCCTCTACCGGGAAGCCGGGCGCATGTTGCTCTCCCTGCTTGCAGGAGAAAAAAAGCGTTGTGTCACCATTGCCCCTGTTTTGGTGCAAGCGCAGCAAGAAAGAGCAGCAACTTTCTCCACGTGAACGTTTCTTTCTTGTGCTCCTCTTGGGGAGGCCTCACAAACTTGTCAGGCTTTTTCACAAAAGCCTTGGGAAGCGTTGCGTAGGTTTGTCTTTGCTGTTCAGTGCTTGGCTTTGTGGTTTTCATACCTTCATCGTCAGTGCATATCTTCTTGCTGTCAAGTGTGCAACCCATTGGGATGGAGAGAGATAGAGCTTAGGTACCTTCCCCTTCGTAGAAGAGAGCATGCCGTGCTTTGCAAGGTTCCTGATTGCGCTTTGTATCTCCCGTTCTCTCCATGTATCGAGCAGGCCGCTGTCTGCGTACCAGGGTTTTCTTACCTGCAGAAACGAAGCCAGGGCATGGATGCTGTAGGAAAATGGATGCAAGGCAACACAGCGCATGATCACCTGCTCTCCCTCCCTTGATCTGAACTGGGTATGGTTGCATACATCGCATCCGCTGCAACTCTCCATTGTTTCTCCCAGTGACTTGAGCAACGCTGAGCGAAAGCACACCGATGTCGAGCTAAAGAGGGAGAACAGCTCTGATGGGGTCTCATCCCCGTCCATCAGCACCACAGAGCGAGCTGGATTCCCGTCCCTTCCTGCTCGCCCGCTCTCCTGCAAGAAGGAGAGTACATCGGAAGGAAGGTCGTGATGGATGACCATCCGTATCGACTTCTTGTCGACACCCATTCCGAACGCGTTGGTCGCGAACAGTACTCCCT
>JAAYQY010000202.1 GCA_012519125.1 Spirochaetales bacterium | reverse complement strand
CTCTCCCCTGTATCTTGATCGCATCTCGTATGGCAGCTGCTCCTATCTGGGCAGCATGCTTACCCAAGCTCTCCTTGTCTTCCATGATCGCTATATGCATCGATATGACTCCTTACCTGATGGAAGAGTACCACGTTTTTGCATGGCAAGGTGTGGAAACAGTTTTTGTTGCATGGAGGGCTGTGGTATGCTGGAAACGGAAGAAGATTAGGTTCTTGGATTGGATAAGGGGAGTTTTCATGGCCTTACAAGGCAAACTTTACTCACGAATCCTACGCAATGTGCTTTTTTTGGTGGTTCCCTTTGTGGTCATCAGCTTCTTCTTGTTCACCACCTATGAACGTTCTGTGTACACCCAAGCGTCTCTTCGTCTCCAAGCAGACCAGCAACGGGGTGTCCTGATTATCAGCAATCAGGTAGAGTCGGCATTCTCCCAGTATGTTTCAGACCTCTTGGTAGTATACAACTCAAATGAATTCAGCACCTACATGCAGAATGTTGATGATGCCTCCCTGCTGGACCTGGCAAGGTTGTTCATCCGCATCACCACCCAGAAAGAGTACATCCTCAGTCAACGTTTCCTCGGTATTGACGGTCGTGAATTGGTGCAGGTTGATCGGAAGCCCGGTAACTATATCACCCTTGCTGGCACGGAAGAGATGGAAGATCTTGGACGAAGCGACCTGTTCCGCAATACCCGCTATTTGGCCCCTCGAGTACTGTATATCTCCAAGGTAACCTTGGAGACAACGGCTGATGGTGTTGAGAAAACGGTTATCACCCTTGCCCTGCCAGCGTATCAGGGTTCGAAATTTCTTGGTGTGATCGCCATCGATTTTGATGCCTGTTATCTCCTCTCATTTATTTCTGCATATCAATCATCACTGGCAAAGAACCTCAATTTTCTCCTTATCGATACAGAAGGGACTGTGCTGCTTGATGGTGGCACGAAGTGTTCAGAGGTGTACAAGAGCGGGAAAAATCTCTATGTTGATGTCCCTGCATTGAGAAATTTGTTCAACCAAACCACACAAGGCAGTCGATCTGTGGATGAGATCACCTATACCTATCAGGCTGTCTATCCAAAGACGAATGAGCGACTGTCCTGGACGCCGGGACCGATGAGGCTCTGGACTCTGGTCAGTTACTTCGACGAAGCCCAGCTTCCTATGCTTGATGGAGACTTCTTGTTGGAGAATCCGTGGATCAAGTATGGCATTGCCTTTTTTGTTCTGCTCGTCGGCACCCTTTTGGTGGTGTTCCAGCAACTGAGAGCAGGAGACAAGCAACAGATGCGCATCAGCTCGCTTATTGCGGGCTATGCAAGCAATGGGATTGTGGTCTGCGATGCTGAGGGCCGGATTACCTTCTGCAATCAGGCATTTGAGCAACTCTCGGGAATGCAACAGTCTGATCTTATCGGAAAATTCTCCCCCAGAACCCGTCAGGATGTGAAGTTGATGCCCTCTGCTTCTCGTGAGTCGGTTTCCAATCCGGCTTGGATTTTGCATCGGTCAGATAACCGGATCCTTACCAGTCTCTCGATCACGACAATTTTTGATAGAAGACACCGTGTTGAGCATACCATTGAAATTTTTGGACCTTCCAACTGGAGTCCCTCCAGGTTTGCTCACCTCTGTACGCAAGCTGGAGAACACCCAGAACAGTGTTTCGCGTCCCTGTTGCCCTCTCTTGCGGCAGAGAAACCTGTGGCGTGTCTCTGTTTCCGTGTGGAGAACAGTAGGGAAGTGGCCACTCGACTCAGCCAGACAGATCGGGTGCTCTTCTCTTCCGGTTTTGCATCCAGATTGGCCAACCTGGTTGGAAGCTGTTTGCCTGTCTACTGCTTCTCCTTTGACTACTATGTGCTCTTTGTTGAAAATGCGGAACCTTCCGAGGAGTTTGCAAATCGAGTGAGCTCAATTCTTGAAAGCTTGTCGGAACCCTATGCATTCCAAAGGGAGAGCATCTCCTTACGTATGGGTTGTGGGGTGGCTTTCATTCCTTCCACTTCATCCACTCTTTTTGCCCTGCTCTCCGATGCAACGCTTGCAAGTACCATGGTTGGAAGCAAGAAAAATGGTCGGTTGCTTTTCTACAGCGATGAAGTGCGATCGAAATTCCAGCGAAAGAAAGCCATCAAGGATGCTCTGGCAGGAGTCTTCAAGACAGGCCAGATGACCCTGCATTATCAGGCACAAGTCTCTGTCTCCACAGCAAAAATCATCGGGGCGGAAGCTTTGATCAGATGGAACCACCCTCAGCTTGGTTCGATCAGGCCGGATGAGTTCCTTCCCTTACTCAGGGAAGAGGGACAGATGGAACAGCTGGGGCGATTTGTGATTACCGAATCAATTGAGTTCCTGCATAGAAACTTGGAGTTTCTTTCCTCCTGTTGTCCTTCATTCTCTCTTGCATTGAATCTCAGCGCTGAGGAACTTTCCAGTGCTTCGCTCATCGATCTACTCGGGGCTCTGCTCAGACAGTACCGGATCCCGGACAACATGCTCTCAGTAGAACTGACCGAGCATACTGCCGTTGAAAGTTTCAGCACAACAAATTCAACCTTGGATACATTGCACGCCCAAGGCATTGCCATCGCCATCGGTGATTTTGGTACAGGATTTTCATCGCTCTCCTACCTGTTGGAATTATCTGCTGACAAAATCAAGATTGATCGTTCTTTCATCAGCCGGTATCCCGATTCTGAATCGATTACCATCTACAAAACTGTATTGCTTCTGGCTAAAGAGGTGGGGGCAGTGGTATTGGCTGAAGGGGTTGAGGACGAGCATCAACTGGCTTTCCTCTCAGAGATTGGCTGTGATGAGTATCAGGGGTATCTTTTCTCTCCAGCCGTGGACGAACAGGCATTCCTCGCTCAGATGAAAGAGGTTAATCATAAGGCATGAAAAAGGGAACCCCGAAAGGTTCCCTCATTGCTCGATCAAACGCTTTTAGTAGCGGTTGTAGGTCGGGCGGGGCTTGGCGATAGCTTCGTTGACACGAAGATTGCGACCACCAAAATCCTGGCCGTCAAGCTGGCTGATGGCGGCGATAGCAGCGGAATCGTCTTCCATCTCTACGAAACCAAAGCCCTTGGGGCGGCGGGTCTCGCGGTCAATGATGATGTTTGCACTCAGCACGGTACCGTACTGTGCGAACAGGTCACGAAGTTCTTCTTCGCTGGTGTTGTAACTCATGTTACCAACATAGATTTTCTTTGCCATTCAAAGCATCCTTCACAGGCCTGTGCCTGTACTATAGAGTATTTGCTCTTTTTGGCGCAGTCTTGAACGTTTAACCTGTCTGGAAGTGGGATTCAGTGAAGAACGCTTACATACTAAGATAGGATAAGGGACTAGCTGCAACGCAAAAACCAAAGCACCTGTACGGTATCATGCCAAACAATGCTTGTCAATTCAGCTCTTCACAGCTATAAACATTTTTTTCAT
>JAAYQY010000201.1 GCA_012519125.1 Spirochaetales bacterium | reverse complement strand
GCACGCATCACCCCAATCTGATCACTGAGTGCCAGAGCCTCAATGCGGTCGTGGGTAACATAGACGGCCGTAATGGCAAGTTCACTCAGAAAACTTCTCAGTTCCTTGCGTGTTTCTTCACGAAGCTTCGCATCCAGGTTGGAAAGCGGCTCGTCAAACAGGATGACCTTAGGCTCAGCAACAAGCGCCCTTGCAAGGGCGACACGCTGTTGCTGGCCACCGGAAAGACGGGTGGCAGGGCGATTTCCGAAGCCCTCAAGCTGGACGAACTGCAGGGTCTTCTCGACCCTGCGATTGATTTCATCCTTTGGAAGCCTCATATTCTGCAGCGGATAGGCAACATTGTTGAACACGTCCATATGCGGCCAGATTGCATAGGTCTGGAATACCATCCCGAGTCCCCGCTTTTCGGTAGGAACATCAATATGTTTTTCACTTGACCACACAATGGTGTCGCCGATACGGATTTCTCCTTCATCAGGGGTCTCAAGGCCGACAATGCTTCTCAGCAGTGTGGTTTTGCCACAACCGCTGGGACCAAGCAAGGTAAAAATCTTGTTCGCTGGAATCGTGAGATTCACCCCATCCAGTGCCTTGATGATCTTCCCTTCAGAATGATAGTACTTCTTCACTCCGGTAATCTGAATTTCCATCCGCTTCTTCCTGCTTTCCGTTATGGTTATTTCTTTTCGAAAATCTTCTCGAACTCAGCACCCCACTTCACCAGCTCCTCGTCGGAGAGCTCGCGAATGGCGATAACCTCAGCCTTATCAATATCCTTGATCGGGGGATACACACCAGGAGTCAACACATATTCACCAACATCGTTGGCCAGCATGCCCATGGCTTTATTGGAAAGCCAGTACTCAACGAAAGCCTTTGCTGCATTGGGATGAGGAGCATCCTTGGCAATGGCGATGGCACGGGGGCTGCCGAGCATCGGCTGTGATACCTGTGCCCAAGCAAGCGGAGCCGGAGCCTTGGTGACGATGTATTTGGGCATCGAGATACCAATCTTCTTCTCACCACTTTCGATGGGAGCAGGAGTCGGGCTGAACGATGCTACGAACATCGGGTTGTTGGCGGCAAGACCGTGAAGGAAATCATACCACTCCTTTTCGGTGGCAAATACGTGTTCTTTCAAACCTACCAGCCAGCTGATCGTGGTTGCGTGGCTCGCGGGGTTGGCCATGACAATCTGATTGTTCCACTTCGGATCGGTAAGATCTTCATAGCGCTTGGGCACATCAGCAGGATCAACCAACTCGGTGTTGTAGATAAGCGCTACATACTCAATACCAAAGAGGTAGATGCCATCACCACGTCTTGCCCATTCGGGATACGTCTCGCCTACCGGGGAGACATACTCGGCGATAACACCCTGTTCCTTGAGAATTTCCAGTACCGGAAGGGGACCCTGCAAAACGTCTGCAGCAAGTTTCCCAGCCTCAAATTCAGTCAGTACGGTAGAGACAAAACGTGCAGTAGAAAGTCTGGTATTCTCTGCAGCAACACCGGTATCAGCGGTAAACGCTTCGATAATCGGTTCAATGGAGGTAATACTTGCGTACATGGAGACCTTGTCCTCCATCGCAGTACTGGCAGGAGCTGCCACTTCTTTTGAACCCGCAGCAAACACAGATCCAAGAACGAGCAACAACACCAACACCAAACCCAAAGCTCTTTGTGTATGTTTCATGCAAACCTTCCTTCGAGGAGAATCCTCAATTGAAGGTACCACGCCCATATCCCGTGGTCAATGTTTATACGGTTTTTTGCATACTCTTAACAAAATTGCACCGTAATTGTCTGCTTGAGTAAGTAGTAACGAGAACATCCGGGATTTTGGGCTTACGATTGATCTCCCTTTTTAGAATCTCTGCTGCTTGCAGGTATAATTGATACGTATAAATTGCTCGATTTATGCTTCATGATGTATCCGACAACTACTGATAATCTTAAGAAACAAGCAGAAGGCTCAACCTCTCACATTGTAATCATAAACAGTTTTTTTGTTTATCTTGACTTTGGCATGCATTGAATCGATACTATACACAAGCCTAGCAAGGAGATTGACAATGGTACTATCTTTTCGGATACAGAACAGCAGATCCATTCTGGATCTCACACTTCCCATGACGTATGCAGAAAAGAAAGCTCCCAATGGATACAAGCAGATGGAACTGCTTCCCTTCTTGGAAGAAGGTGAAAACCGAACCATCCCATGCCTGGCCATATACGGAGCAAATGCCTCAGGGAAATCGAACATCATCAAGGCCTTTGCATCGTTTG
>JAAYQY010000200.1 GCA_012519125.1 Spirochaetales bacterium | reverse complement strand
GAGATGGGACGCACGTTGGCTTCTCTGGGCAAGGCTGACTTTGCCCAGTTCGAACCGACTTTCAGAGCCCAGGTATTGGACCTCCTGCGACGCCCCTCCACCACGGCAAAGATGACCAACAGCCTTTGGAAGCACTACTCGCACTATCGCAAGCAACGGGGCAAGAATGTGGATGAGATCAACAGCCCGGAGTTCAGGCGCAACGTCACCACCATTGCCAAGGAGCTGATGAAGATGGAGAGGATAGCCTTTGAGGATGACTTCCTCTTCGGGGCAAGCCCAGTCATCTACCGCGATCCCCATCGGCTTAAGGCCAAGGAAGAGAGAGCCGCCGTTTCCTCTGAGCAAGAAGAGAGCTGATCATCTTCGATCGGCATAGAGGTAGCTGCACACCAGGCTGGTAAGCGGGCCAACCAAGACCAGCCCGATGCATCCGACCAAGGTATGGAGAATCTCGGAGGCTACACTCTGGGCATTGAGGATGCTCATCACAGGTGTGCCTTGTGCCATGTAGACCATCATGATCGTCAAGTAGCTTCCGATGTAGGCAAGCAACAAGGTGGTGGTCTGGCTCCCTACCACCGAGCGGGCTATGGTCATGCCACTCTTCATCATCTGGGGCTTGCCCAAGCCGGGATTTGCCTGATGCAACTCTTCCATGGCCGCACTGATATCGATTGAGAGATCGAGGATGGCTCCGCTGCAGGAGAGATAGATGGCAGCTTGGAAGAGCTTGGTCAGGTTCACCTGTTCAAAGCCTGCAAACAACAAGGATTCCGACCAACTCATCACCGAACCATGGATACCAAGGTAGGAGGTACCCAGGATTGCCAAAAGGCAGGTGAGCAGGGAGCAGAGCAGGGAGCTGAGAATGGCGGCATAGGCTTTGCGGGTGAATCCTGCCACCAGCAACAGGCAGCTGATGGTCAGAAGCGTCCCCACTCCCAGGGCCACCAGGACCGGTTCGTACCCCTTCAGGCAGAGGGGAATGAGCACTTTCCAGATCAGGAGAAAGGCAAGGGAAAAGGAGAGCAGGGTCCGCAGTCCTGTCAGTCCGGAAGAGAGGACCAGCAGGACGGCGAACAGCAAAAGAAGCACCAGCTCCTTGCCCACCCGATAGTGGTTCACCATGTTTGCAAAGAGAATGTTCCCCTCCCCGTCCTCCTCGACCAAGGCCCATGCCAGGTCTCCTGCCTGATAGAAGGTGTCAAACTCCAGCTTTCCGCTGAGCAGGTTCACCGCCTGGATCTGGCTTCCCTTATGCTCCCCTCCCAGTATCCTGATGGTGCAGGTCTGCTCTCCGAGGCGCACCACTCCCCGCTCAAGCAGATTTGTGTTGTCGGTGGCAAGCACTCGGGCTTTCACACCCTCTGCATTGATGTAGATCGATCGGGAGAAGCCGGTGGGAAGCAGGACGAGGAACACAGCAAAGAGAAGAAACAGGAGGACCAGAAGGGCCTCCCTGTGCACGAAGCGTTGATGCATGGTTGAATCCTTATCATCCTCCCCTCCCCCAAGGGGAGAGGGAGGACGGAAGAGAAGTTTAGACAAGGCCCACAAGGGCGGCGAGTTTGTGGTAGATCTCGGTATTGTCGTAGCTGCCGCTGAAGCGTTCGCTGCCGGAGCCGTAGGCATAGACGCTTACCGGTGTCCCGGTATGGGCGTAACTGGTCCAACCGATGCCTGCCTTGTTGTTCAGGATGTGGGTCAGGGTGATGGAGAACGGGTTGTAGCCACCGTAGAGAAGCTTGTACTGGTCATCAACACTTCGCTGGGATGAGGGAAGCTTTGCCTGGGTGAACGCTTGTTCAAGCTTGGCATACTCCAGGTCGGAGAGCACAAGCGCCTTGTTGGATGCAGTCTTGCCGGGGGCAACCAGTCCGAAGTCAGCGGCAACCAGATCCAAGGCTTCGGAGAAGCTGAACAGACTGTCAGCCTTGAGTCTTGCGTTGAACTTCTCGTCGAAGGCAACGTAGGAGAGCTTCTGGTTCTCCAGGATGTCGAAGGCGGTGTTGTAGCCGGTACCGGCATACCCGATGGTCATGCCACCGGTCTCATGGTCCCCGGTCACCACGATGAGGGTCTCCTGGGGATGAGCCTGGGCAAAGGCAAGTGCCTCGTCGATGGCTGCATCGAAGGCCAGTAGGTCGTTGATCTCAGCTGCTGCATCGTTGGCATGACAGGCCCAGTCGATCTTGCCCGACTCCACCATCATGAAGAAGCCGTTCTCATTGTCCAGCAGTTCAATACCCTTGCCGACCAATAGGGCAAGGCTGAGGTCGTCAGCATCCATGTCCATGGCATAGGGCATGGAACCACTGTCCTGCAGTCTCGGGCTCTGGGCATACACCTTCCCCGCTGCGGCGTTGAGGGAGAGAATCTCTTGGGCGGAATCGGTCACCAAATAGCCCTTTTCCTCAAGGATGGTGTAGATGCTCTTGTTCCCACCGTCCTCAGCCTTGCTGATGGCACCTCCTGCAAAGTAGTCGAACCCGCTGTCT
>JAAYQY010000199.1 GCA_012519125.1 Spirochaetales bacterium | reverse complement strand
GTTATACCCAATTCACTGATGTGATGCAGGAGGTGAATGGACTCTTGCGTATCGACCGCACTCCAAAATGCAGTCTTGAAGAGATGAGGAACATCATTACCAGCTGAGCCTTGTTTACATCAGCTGAGTTGGATACAGAGCTTCAGGTCCTGGGCGTGGTTGCCGAATTTTGAACCAAAGATGTTGATGCCGCCTCTGTTCTTGGCATGCTCTTTCACCCCGATACGGATGGTGATGGAGCTTGCTGCATTTATGTCCAGGGCATCGACGGTGAGGGATGAGAGCTTCTTTCCATCCATGAAGGAGCCGGTGGAGGTGACGGCCCAACTCTTGAGAAAGCCGGACTGGCTGTCGTTGGTGTTCCACCAGGAGGGGGTAAGCAGGCCTCGTACGCCTCCCATGTCCCCAGGGCTTGTCCAGGTTCCTATCTCCTTGTCATTGATCCACAGGGTGATGTCACTGGGCCACTCGTTGTTGTGACCAGGATACTCCGAACAGACTTCAGCACTAAAGGTGATGCTCTCAATTTTGGACGAGGGTTCGAAATTCTTGGGGAACCGATACTCCAGATAGCCATAGGAAAACCAGATGAGGCTTGCACTTGCCCGCCCAGGGTCAAGAAAGGACGAAGTCGAGTCGTAGTAACCGATGAGCCCGGTGTCGGAGAGCATACCGCACGGTACAGTGACCGAGTAGTCGGAAAAGAGACCGATGGGCATTTCCGTCTCGATTCTGCTGGTGTTGTTCGCTTTCGCTGGATTGATGAGGGTAACCATCAGCTTTTCATACTTGAGGGAACAGAGCTTTTGGACTCCTCTGCTCTGGGCAGGGAGTTGCTTCGTCTCCACAATATTGGCTTTCTCCAGGATCTGAATGTTTGCGGTACAGGTCGATTGGGGAATCTGTAGGGCAGCGCAGAGCTGCTTGATGTTCATGTTGGAGTTCTGTAGGAGTTGTATCATCTGCAGGCGCAACTCGGAATCCAAGGCGCGAGCGATGGCTTGCACTTCATCAGGTCCGGCAAAAAGAATTTTCTGGCTCATAGTGCTGAGTATATTATAAATTCCTGATGGAAACTACTGGTTTTCTTGGTTGCTAGAGAAGAACTCTTGGTGATTGTGGATCTTCCCATACCTACCCGATGGGTACAAGACTCTTTTAAGAGGTGGCTTTTGCATGGAATAGCAGGTTTTGGATTCCTCTTTCCGTTGTGTTGGACACAAGGAAATTTCTGCGCTACTCTCTCTGTATGGCGACCATCAAGGATATAGCAAGAAAGGCAGGAGTTTCCCAGGGGACGGTATCGAACGTTCTCAACGGAAAAGGCAATGTAAGCAGCACCAAGATCCTTAAGGTCGAGGAAGCTGCCAAAGCGCTTGGCTATACCGCCAATGAAAAGGCAAAACTGCTGCGAAAAGGCTCGAGCAAGACCCTTGCACTCATCCTGCCCAACCCTTACGACCGCCAATACAGTGATTTTCTCATCTCCTTCACTGCTTTTGCCGAAGCCCAGGGCTGTGACGTAGCCCTGTATTATAGTGAAGATGACAGTGAACAGGAACGGAATCTCATCGAGCGCATCAAGTCCTCCATGGCCATCGGCATCGCTACCTATACCACCCTTGGAAAGCGTGCGGTGGCAACCTACCAGGCATATGGGTATGAACCTCATCAGGTGCTCTTTGTCGAGCGCAGTGGAGGCGGCTCGTATCTTGGATTCGATTACACAAATGCAGCCCATGCCATTGCAGAGCATCTCGGAACAGACTCCCTGACTTTGGTCAGCGAAGAGCAGGCAAGCCAAGACGAGCAATTCTCCAAAGCACTGGAAACCAGGGTAGGGCACATAAAGCACGTACGCACCAACACCTTCTCCCGAAAATCCAAACTCTTCGCTGTCTATGAGGAAAAGGGTGCAAAGGTAGTGGTGACCACCTCCCTAGCGCTTGCTCGTATGTGCAGAAGCATCCAAACAAGCTTCTTTCCGGAAACTGAGAGTGCCTTGCTCACCCTGGCTC
>JAAYQY010000198.1 GCA_012519125.1 Spirochaetales bacterium | reverse complement strand
GTATAACAGAACCCTTGTATCTCCTTCTTCGACCGGATTGCCGAAATCAGACTGCTGAGGCGGTTGAGAAACTGCCGTTCATCCGCTACTCCTCCAGCATACCCCCAATGACTTCCTACCATATCGGCATTGAAGGCGATGCCTCCAAATTCGGTAACCAGAATAGGCTGGTTTGCATACGAGTAGCCTGAGGCATAGATCATACGCCCCTGTGCCGTACCTTCCAGCAAGGACTCAAGATCCTTCCAGACATGGGAGAAACGCTCACCATCGGGAATATAGTCATGCACTCCGCAGAGGTCACTGCTTACCTGCTCCCACCCATCATTGGTGTTCACCATCCGGCTTCCATCCAACATCTTCACCAGGTGGTACAGTGCGACAGCGAAGCGCTGTTGCTCCTCATTGGCGTAGATATTGCGCACCCCCCAGGATTCGTTGAGCGGAACCCAACAGATGATGCTGGGATGGTTCCTATCGCGTTCAATGAACGCTGTCAGGCTCTCGATGCTCAGTTGCCTCGCCACCGGGTTGAAACTGTAGGTGCTGGGCAGTTCAGCCCACACCACCAGTCCCAAGACATCGGCCCAATAGTAGAACCTGCTGTCCTCAATCTTCTGATGCATTCGCACCCCGTTGAAGCCCATCTGCTTGATGCGCTCGATATCCTGTTTGAACGCCTCATCGGACGGGGCAGTGAGCAGCGTCTCCTCCCAGTACGCTTGGTCGAGTACCAAGCGCTGATAGAAAGGCTTGTTGTTCAACAGCACATGCCCATCGCGGATGGAGATCTTACGCATCCCACAGTAGGTGTGTACCTCATCGACCTGTTTTCCATTAGCAAGCGTAAAGTCGATGTCATAGAGGGAAGGACTTTCGGGCGACCAGTAGTGGATCTCATCGATGTAGTCATCCTCCAGTACCGGGATCTTCCACTGTGAAGTCTGTTCATGCATGCTTAGCACAACATGCTGGACACACACCCCATCCTTGGAGAGCTCAACAGTGAAAGAACAAGGCTGTTGCGGTTTTCTGTTGAGAATGATGCGAAGCGAGAGCATTGAGGTATCGATATCACTTTCCAGTTCAAAGGAGTGTATATGCACCTCTGGTCGCTTCTCCAACCACACCGTTTGCCAGATACCCGAGCTCGGGGTATACCAGCACCGGTCATTCTCTGTCTTCCAATACTGCTTGCCCCGCACCTGACTGCAGTCATTGCGGTCCTCACAGCGGACCACCACCAAGTTATCTGACCCTGGATGGAGTGCATCAGTTACATCGAACGAGAACGGTGTATACCCACCGCGATGACTGCCCATAAACCGGCCGTTGACCCAGACCTCAGCTTCATGGTCCACTGCCGCAAAACAGAGATAGCTTCTCAGGTTTTCTACATCCTCTTTATACGTGACATGGCGTGAGTACCAGAGGACGGGATGGTAGGAGACATCTGCAATGGTGGAGGCAGCACACTGATAGACAAACGGCACCACAATCTGCCGGCCTGCAAAGTCAGGCCGCTCGTACCATCGTTCACGCTTGCCTCTGTTCTCATCGTCAAAGGCAAAGTTCCACACCCCATTCAGATTCTGCCAATGGGAGCGCTGGAAGTCGGGTCTTGGATACTCTGCTCGGCTTGTGTTGTTCATCTTCTCGACTCCTTTGCCCCGGCAATAATCTTCCTGTACTGTGGGGCGCCGCAATACTCATTGCGATCGTGGTCCCAAAATCCAAACCTTGCCTTGAACTGGTCCTTATTTCCTTCTTCCACCCGGTACTCCCAGTCGTACATGTCGATGACAGGGAACCAGGTGAAGCCCACTACCGGAAGCCCTGCTTCAAACTCAGCAAGAACTGCCTGTGAAGCCTCACCCAGCCATTTCTCTTTCATGGCCAAGTCATCACGCACACTGGTTTCGGTGACCATCATCGGGCAGCGGTAGCGCTCATAGCGGCTACGAAGTGTGCGTACCAGATCTTCTGTCCAAAGCTGATGGTTCTTCCTCACTTCCCTTCCCTTTCCATCAAGACCGATGTGCTGGAAGGAGAACTGAGGATAGAAGTTCACTCCCATGACATCGATACCGGTTCCCCTTTGGGAAAAGTAAGAGAAATCAGAGGAGGTGAAGCCGTGCTCTTTCAGAAATGGGTAGAGCGGTTCCAGAGGAGACAAATCTCCGGTAAGGAAGTCAAAGAACATCGACTGTACGGTAGTCTCAATGAGTACAGTTTCTGAAAGCCTAGGTTCTTCAGTCACCGTCCCTCCTGAGCACTCCACCTGCACACACGTACAGCCAGATGCTTGCAACAGTGCAGTCTGCCTGAGCGTTCCCTTCATGATCGCCTTATAGACGGCAAGATAGCCGTCATACCCCGCTAGGTAGGGAGGCCACTGAGCCCTGCGTCCTGCAAACTCCGCTGCCGTATGCGGTTCATTGAACGGGGTTGCCATATGGATCAGGTTCCCATAGCGTTCGATGACCTTCGCTGTATACGCCTCGACATACTGCGGATAGTCAGGATGGAGAAAGGAGCCTTGCATCCACAATGGCGTGCCATAGTGCATGAGATCGAGGATGAGATCTACCTTCAGCTCTTCCACCAGATAGGGAATTGCCTGGTCGGTCCAGGACCAGTCCCAGCGGTCTTCCTCCGGCTGCACCTTGTACCAGGGGATGCCCCAGCGCAGGGCATCAACACCCAAGCTCTTCACTCTGGCAAAGTCGGCCT
>JAAYQY010000197.1 GCA_012519125.1 Spirochaetales bacterium | reverse complement strand
TTGAAGGTTACACGTTCGCCTCCATGTGGTGAAGGAATAAAGGTGGTGGTCAAACCAGTCTTCGCAATCTTGTCATACTCCCTGCCACTGTGCTGGCCGCACCAAAGAAGACGGTCCTTCATCTCCTTGGGAAAGAAGGAAACCGTAAAGCCATCCTGTTCATCCAGAAACTGGTGGGTGAACCGGCTCTTGCGCACATAGAGGGTAACGATGTTTCGACCCCACAAGACTCCCATGGAACCCCAGGAAGCGGTCATGGTATTGAATTTCTCTGCACTGCCTGCAGTGATGAGAAACCCATCTGTCCCGATTGCCGTGAACGGATTCATCTGCAATACATCAACAGGAACTTCAACATACATGATGGGCCTCCTTTTCTCTGCTTTCAGTGTAGCTTCTGCACAAGAGCGTGGTCAAGAGGCAAAAATTCTTCCCCCCATCACTCCTGCTCGCCCAGCCGCCCAACGTTGACACTCCCCTACTTTTCGTATATTCCTACAAGCATACAGAACATGTTCCAACAGTTCAGCTGTTGCGTTGAGGAGGCCCAATGAATGATTCCCTCGCGATCCCTGCTTTGACAGAGGATCTCGCCCGTGTTCTCATCGATGCCGACACGATCAACCGGAGAGTTGACGCACTGGCTCGCCAGATCAGCAGTGATTATGCCCAGTCAAAGGGTGAGTTGATCTTGGTGGGGGTTCTGAAGGGATCTTTCATCTTCATCGCCGACCTTGCTAGGCGCCTGAGTGTGGACCATGTCATCGATTTCATCGCCCTCTCCTCCTACCAAGGGGATCACAGCGGCAATGTTCGCCTGTTGATGGACACCCGGGAGAACATGGAAGACAAGCATGTTTTGATCGTCGAGGATATCCTTGACAGCGGCAACACCCTTGACTACCTCATCCGCAACTTCAAGACACGCAATCCCAAGTCGGTGAAAACCGCTGTCCTGTTGGACAAGCCTGACCGTCATGTCGTACCGGTGGACATCGACTACATCGGTTTCACCATTCCCGATGTGTGGGTCGTCGGATACGGCCTGGACTACAACGAAAAACACAGAACCCTTCCCTACATCGCAGAGATGTATCCACAAGCCTAAGGAGCGAGAGATGGACGACAAGAAGTTCTACGTCAGTTACAATTCGGTGCACAAGCTGGTCAAAAAGCTCAGTGGTGAGCTCTTGGCCTCCGGCTATGACCCGGATGTAATCGTTGCAATCGGAAGCGGAGGCTTCATTCCTGCCAGAATCATGAAGACCTTCATCAACCGTCCGATCTACGCAGTCGGAATCTCCTACTATGGGATCGACAAGAAGCACAAGGACCACCCCACCAAGATCCAATGGATCGATGAGGTGCAGTCCCAGCTGGAGGGCAAGAAGGTCTTGCTCATCGATGAGGTCGATGACACCCGTGCAACCCTTGCTTACTGTGTCGGGGAACTGCTCAAGTTCAGCCCCGAGGAGATTGCCGTGCTGGTTCTCCACAACAAGAACAAGGAGAAGGATGTCGAGTTCCCGGTTGAGATCAAACGCTATTTCGCCGGTATGGAACTTGCTGACCTGTGGATCAAGTACCCCTGGGACGCTGATGATATCGAGGTGCACACCGATAACGAGAAACAGATGCTGGATGCACTCGCAAAAGAAGGCAAGGAGCTGTACACATGAGCAACGTAACATCCATCGTGGGAGCCCAGTGGGGAGATGAAGGCAAAGGCCGCATCGTCGACTACTTGGCAGTCAACTCAGATCTGGTAATCCGCTTCCAAGGCGGCGACAACGCCGGGCATACGGTCATCAACGACAAGGGCAAATTTGCCCTGCACATCATCCCCTCGGGTATCTTCAATCCTGAGACGATGAACATCGTCGGGGCGGGAACCGTGGTCAATTTTGAGACCATGGCTGAGGAGCTTGCATCCATCACCGCAAAGGGTGTGGAAGTAAACAACCTCTTTGTGGATGTGCGAGCCCATCTGATCATGCCCTACCACCGTGCCCTTGACGGCGCTCAGGAAGGAGCAAAGAGCTCCAAGATGCAAATCGGTACCACCAAACGAGGAATCGGACCGGCATACAGCGACAAGGCCACCCGTTCGGGTATCAGGGCTGCAGACCTGCTGGATTTCGACCGCCTCAGGAACCGCATCGAGATGGCCCTGCCCCAGAAGAATCGTGAGCTCGCCTACTTCGGGCTTCCCGAATACACCGTTGATGAGCTGATGGAGCTGTGCGCCAAATGGAAAGATCGCTTTGGCCACATGATCATCGACTCCCTTCCCGTTGTCCGCCAAGCCTACGAAGAGAACCGCAAGATCCTGCTTGAAGGTCAGCTCGGGGTCATGCGCGACCTCGACTGGGGCATCTACCCCTACACCACCAGCAGCAGCCCCACCAGTGGAGGAGCTGCCATCGGAAGCGGTCTCGGACCAAGAAGGATCGATGAGGTCATCGGTGTCACCAAGGTCTACTCCACCAGTGTAGGCGGAGGTCCTTTCATGACCGAGCTCAATGATGAGACTGCAGAAAAGCTCAGGGCCATTGGTGGCGAATACGGTGCAACCACCGGTCGTCCCCGCCGCTGCGGCTGGTTCGATGCCGTGGCTGCCGATTACTCCTGCTGGATCAACGGCTTCACCGCCCTTGCCCTTACCAAGCTCGACGTACTGGACAGCTTTGAGAAGATCAAGGTCTGCACCGCCTACCGCGTGAACGGGGAAGTGATCACCTACCTGCCCGAAACAGCACAGCAGGAGATTGCCGAGCCAATCTACGAGGAGTTCGACGGATGGATGGCTCCCACCACAGAAGCGAGGAAGTGGGAAGATCTTCCACCGAAGGCACAGGCTTACTGCAAACGCCTCGTGGAACTTGTCGAGTGTCCGATCAAGTACATCTCCGTCGGTCCAGAGCGAGACCAGATCATCATCCTGTAACCAATTACAAATCATTTCAAGAGGCCTGCCGATCACGGCAGGCCT
>JAAYQY010000196.1 GCA_012519125.1 Spirochaetales bacterium | reverse complement strand
TTCTCAGCGACACATTCACCGAATTTGCAAAGCCCCTGATGCGACAGCTCAACTGGCCCACCATCTGGTGCAACGACCTGGAGGTCGGTGCGGACGGGATGCTCATCAGGCACCGAATGCGCATGCACGATGGCAAGAAGAAGGCCATCCAGGCACTGAAAGCCCTCAATTACCGTACCTTCGCCGCCGGGGATTCCTACAATGACCTGACGATGATCCGCGAAGCCGATGGAGGCTGCCTCTTCCGGGCACCGAAGAACATCCTGCTTGAGCAGCCCGACCTGAAGCTGGCCACCACGTACGACGAGTTCCTCTCGATCATCAAGGAGTTTTTGGCCACATGAAAAGCCCCTCGCTGACCCTACTGATGAGCATCCTTATTCTCAGTCTGGTTGCAGGGTTCCTCTTGCTGGGGATACTCTGGCAGGGTTCCTTTCTGATCAAGCTCATGGTAGCATTGCTCGTAGCTGGGCTTTCGGTTGCACTTATAACGTTTTCGGTACGATTTGACCGGGCCATGAAGCAACAGGAGAAAGGTCATGAAGAACAAGCTTAAGCGTGAACTGCTCGAGAAAAAAGCGTGGACAGACCGTAAGACTGTGGTCTTTCTCAGTGATTTCGGAACCTCTGACGGGGCGGTAAGTGCCATGCATGGTGTGGCGAACCAAGTTTCCAATACCCTCTATCTGGATGACCTCACCCATGACATCCCCCAGTTCAACATCTGGGAGGCCTCCTACCGCCTTGCCCAAGCCCTTCCTTACTGGTCTCAAGGGACTGTCTTTGTCTGCGTTGTCGATCCGGGGGTGGGATCGGATCGCAAAAGCATCGTTGCTCTGACTGAGAGCGGACACCTGATCGTAACTCCCGATAACGGAACGCTTACCCACATCGCTGATCGCGTTGGGCTTCTGGAAGTACGCACGATGAATGTCGATGACAACCGGCTTGCCGGCAGCCAAAAGAGCCATACTTTTTTCGGCCGTGATGTCTACGCATACAACGGAGCTCGTCTTGCAGCAGGGGAGGCACAGTTCGAAACCATTGGTGATCCGATTACCAAGATTGTGAAGCTGCGCATCGAACGTGCACGTCTCGAAGGCCGGAGCCTTGTCGGTTCGGTTGATATCCTCGATGCCCGCTATGGCTCGCTGTGGACGAATATCAGTTCAGACTTCCTCGAAGAGCTGGGCGTCGACTATGGCGATGAGCTTGAAGTCACCATCACCAAGGATGGAAGGATTGTGTATGGCTACCATCTTCCTTTGTGCAAATGCTTCACCGATGTGCAGAAGGGGGAGCAGCTCATCTATGTGAACAGCCTTCTCAACCTAGCGGTTGCGGTCAATCAGGGCAGTTTTGCCGCAACCTATGGAATTGGTACTGGTGAAGGCTGGAAAATTACATTTTCAGTGCTATCATGAGGTGACATTGTCTAGTAGGAGGAGTGAATTATGGAACAAAAGAAAGGAATGCAGCCGGTACGCATGGTAGTCATCATTGCCATCGGTGCAGCATTGTACGGAATCGGAGGGCTGATCAGCATCCCGGTGTTTGCCAACACCACCATCAAGCCGGCTATGGCCATCCTCGCTCTGTTCGCAGCTGTCTTCGGCCCGGTCATCGGATTTTTGGTAGGCTTTCTCGGCCACTGGTTGACTGACCTGTTCGCAGGCTGGGGCGTTTGGCCCACCTGGATGCTGGGAAGCGGAATCGTCGGCGTCGCCATCGGCCTGTTCGGCAAGATGAGCAAGGACTGCCTTTCCAAGGGTGAGCTTCCTCGTTCTGCAATCGGACTCTTCATCCTGCTCTCTTTCTTGGGCAACTTCATCGGATACATGGTCAGCGCACTGCTGGATTTCCTCTTCTTTGCAGAGCCCATGGACAAGGTGATCACCCAACAGCTCATCATCGCATTCACCAATACCATCGTTATTGCCATCCTCGGAACGTTGCTGCTCATGCTGGTTGCCAAACGCAATAAGAACAGCCAGAATCTGAGCCGGGACGAGCAGGCATAAAGGAGATTGCCTGGTGCCTCACCGGTACCGGGCAGATGCATGCAGAATACGCTCATCGAATTTTCGGATTTCAGCTTCACCTACCAGGCGCAGAAAGATCCGACGCTCAAGCATATCAACCTGTCCATCGGCCAGGGAGAGAAGATTCTGATCGTCGGACCGTCTGGCAGCGGCAAGAGTACCCTTGGATATTGTATCAACGCCCTCATCCCCAACGCCTTCAAGGGAAAGATCGAGGGCTCTGCTTCTGTCTGCGGCCTTTCTCTTGCAGACTCGGACATCTACGAAGTGAATAAGAAGGTGGGAACGGTGATGCAGGATACCGATGCCCAATTCGTAGCGCTCACCGTAGCAGAGGACATCGCCTTCTCCTTGGAAAACCAGTGCATGGGCCAGAGCACGATGCAAATCCTGGTAGAGGATATGGCAAACGTGGTGGGCATGTCCTCCTTTCTCGGGCAAAGCCCCCAAGATCTCTCCGGAGGCCAGAAACAGCGTGTCTCCCTTGCCGGGGTGTTGGTTGATGATGTGCAGGTACTGCTTTTTGATGAGCCGCTTGCCAACCTCGATCCGGAAACGGGAAGGACGGCGATCACCCTCATCGATGAGTTGTGGCGTACCACTTCCAAGACCGTCCTGATCATCGAGCACCGCCTTGAGGATGTGTTGTACCGTCAGGTCGATCGCATCCTGGTCATGCAGGAAGGCTCCCTTGTTGCAGATACCACCCCCCAGAAGTTGCTTTCTTCAGGGCTTTTGACGGGATTGGGTATACGAGAACCGCTGTATCTTGCAGCCTTGCGCATGGCCGGCTGCACGCTATCCCACCTTGGTGATATCAGCAGTGTGGAATCTGCTGAAGTGGAGCTGTGCAGCCAAGCCCTCCAAGCATGGCAAAAGCGCAGGTATTCGCACCAACAGGAACCGGTTCGCAGGACAATTCTTGAACTGCAGGACATCAGCTACTCCTATGACGGGCTCAAGACAGCCTTGCGTGGGGTGAGTGCCTCGTTCTCAGAAGCTGAGATGGTCTCCATCCTGGGCAGCAATGGGGCAGGTAAATCCACCTTGGCCCAGATCCTGATGGGAGTGCTCAAACAGGACAGCGGGCACATTGCCTATGAGGGGAGGGTGTTGGACGACCATACGGCATGCCAGCGCTCAGAGGCGATCGGATTTGTGATGCAGAATCCCAACCACATGATCAGTTGTGACCTTGTCTTCGATGAGGTAGCCTTCGCCCTCCGTCAGAAAGGCTATGACGAAGAGCTCATCAAGGAGCGTGTCCTGGATGTGCTGGGTCTGTGCGATCTGCGCAGCTATCACCATTGGCCCATCTCCGCGCTCAGCTACGGACAGAAGAAACGGGTCACCATCGCCTCCATTTTGGTGACTGACCCCAAGATACTCATTCTGGATGAACCTACCAGTGGACAAGATTACATTCGCTATACGGCCTTGATGGAATTCCTCTCTGAATTGAATCGTACGCTTGGCTTGACGATCCTGTTCATTACCCACGACATGCACTTGGCTTTGGAATACACCCAGCGTTCGCTGGTGTTGCATCAGGGCGAGCTCATTGCCGACACAAGGACGAGCGAGGTGTTCAGCGATGAACGCTTGCTCAAGCAGGCCAACCTGAAGGAAACCAGCCTCTATACCCTCGCAAAACGTTGTGCTTTAGCAGATATTCCCAATTTTATCGAAACCTTTGTCCAGACTGAGCAGCTTGGGCGAGGTGAGATCAAACCGGTGATAAGC
>JAAYQY010000195.1 GCA_012519125.1 Spirochaetales bacterium | reverse complement strand
GATGCCAGCGGTCCCTACCCGAGCGATATCACCTTCATCAAGGCGTTCCGTGGAGAGTTTGACGGCGTGGTGACCATGTATCATGACCAGGGGCAGATTGCCCTCAAGCTGCGCGGCTTCGACGAAGGCATCACGATTGCCGGAGGGCTCCCTGCCCCGATCGTCACTTGCGCACATGGCACTGCGTATGATATTGCCGGCAAAGGCATTGTGAAGACAAGTGCGTTCGAAAACGCAGTGAAAATGGCTGCCCGTATGGCCAACCACCTGCGCGAACAAGCATAAGAAGAGAGGATAGCATGCAGACGAAAAAGATTACGAGCAAGATGGTGATTCCTGTCGTCACTGCGGTGATAGCGGCTCTATTCATCTATCTCGGGATCACCAAGTATGGGTTCTGGCACGAAGTCAGGGGTCCCCTTCCGGGGTTCTTCCCCACCATCATCGGGTTTGCCCTCCTTGCACTCAGTGTTCTGGCCTTCCTGGGAGGAAGAAAAGAAGAAGATACGAAGTATCCGATTGAGAACTGGTATCCGGCGCTCGGGGTGATTGGCATCATGGTCGCGACCCTGGTAATCGGAATGCTCCCCAGTTTGGCGTTGTTCGTCATTCTGTGGCTCAAGGTGTTTGAAAAGTACAGTTGGAAAACAACCTTTGTTGGGCTTGTCATCATCATGGCTATCGTTATCGGGGCCTTCGTCATGTGGCTCGGTGTACCCTTCCCCAAGGGCCTGATCTACAATCTGATTGCATACTGAGAGGCTGACTATGGAAAATCTACAAATGTTGTTCATGGGCTTTTCAGTAGTCCTGACTTTGGAAAATGTACTGGTAACCATGCTCGGAGCGGTGCTCGGCCTCATCGTAGGTGCCATGCCTGGCATCGGGTCTTTGGCCGGTGTAGCCTTGCTGCTGCCCCTTACGTATAAGTTCAATCCCACCACCGCCATCATCATGCTCGGCTCCTTGTACTATGCCAACATGTACGGTGGGTCCTTCAGTGCCATCCTGCTCAACATCCCCGGTGATTCACCGGCGGTCATGACAGCACTGGATGGGTATCCTATGGCAACCAAGCGTAATCGTCCTGGTCAAGCCCTGTTCACTGCAAACATGTCGTCCTTCATCGGTGGCTTGATCGGGATGTTGATTCTCACCTTCATGGGACCGCTTCTGGCAGACCTTGGTCTGAAGTTCGGCCCGGCAGAGATGACTGCACTGCTGTTGGTGGCAATGACCTCCATCGGTTGGTTGGTTGGCGAGAGCCCGACAAAGGGAGTGGTGCTGACAATGGTCGGTATCCTTCTCGCATCCATGGGTATGGATACCCTTACCGGCAGTCCTCGCTATGACTTTGGCAACATGTATCTGCTGGGTGGTATCCCGTTCACCCCCTTCGTCATCGGAGCGGTTGGTTTCAGCCAGGTGCTCAAGCTGATGGAAGAGCGCAACAAGAAGGTGGAAGCCCATATCGGCCAGAAATTGACGATCAGAGGATCCATGTTGACCCTTCACGATTTCAGGCGCTTGGTACCTCCTGCAATCCGCAGCGGTTTCATGGGAACCTTTGTCGGAGTGCTTCCCGGAGCCGGGGCAACCACGGGTGCCTTCCTTGGGTATGCTGCACAGAAGGCCTTCAAGAGCGAAGAACCTTTGGGCAGTGGCGCCATCGAGGGTATCGCCAGCTGTGAAGCTGCAAACAACGCTGCCGCTGCAGGTTCGTTTGCTCCACTGCTCGCCCTTGGCATCCCGGGTTCGGGTACCGGTGCCGTCCTGCTTGGTGGTCTGATGATGTGGGGCCTCAATCCCGGCCCGCT
>JAAYQY010000194.1 GCA_012519125.1 Spirochaetales bacterium | reverse complement strand
CGTGACCTGCAAAAGGTAGTAGTTCAAAGCACCAAGTGCGATGCTGTGGCTTGTCTTATCGACATCATCGACGAGCTCTTCCCGTTCTTTCTCGCGAATCTCATTGCGGGCAAGTTCAGTAAGTGTCTCGACAAGTTCATCAGCATCAACAACCGTCCCTTCACGACTCTTCATCTTGCCCTCAGGAAGGTTCACCATCCCGTACGAGAGGTGGTGCAAATCTTTTGCCCAGCTGTAGCCAAGCAAGTCCAGGACATGGAAGAGCACCCTGAAGTGGTACTGCTGCTCGCTGGCGACCACATAAATGAGTGAGTCGAAAGGCCAATCCTTGTGCCGCATGATGGCAGTACCGACATCTTGGGTCATGTACAGACTCGTACCATCCTTGCGCAGCAGCACTTTCTTATCGAGCTTGATAGCCTCAAGGTCCACCCAGACCGAGCCATCCTCCTCCCGATAAAACACCCCGTCCTCCAAGCCCTTGAGGATCTCATCCTTTCCGAACCTGTAGGTTTCTGACTCGTAGTAGTAGGCATCGAAGCTGATACCCATCCTCTTGTAGCTTTCAGCAAGCCCATCCAGTGTCCATCCATTCATCAGCTTCCACAGGGCAATGGTCTTTTCATCACCCTGCTCCCACTTCACCAGCATCTGCTGGGCCTGCTCCTCTGCAGAAGGATCTTCCTTTGCCCACTGGGCAAACTTCACATAGTATTTGCCCACCAGATGATCACCCTTGATGTTGCTGGATTGGGGAGTCTCCCCGTTTCCGAACTTCTGATAGGCAAGCATGGACTTGCAGATATGCACCCCACGGTTATTGATCAGATTCACCTTGCGCACCGTAGCCCCGTTTGCCTTCAGCAGTGCTGCAACACTCTCACCGAGACTATCATTGCGCATGTGGCCCAGATGCAAGGGCTTGTTGGTATTCGGGCAACTGAATTCAATGGTAACCCGCTTGCCTTCCATGCTGGAATTGGTTCCATAGTGCTGCCCATCCTGAGCAATCTTTTGCTGCAAGGCTGTGGCGATCTCGGACATATCGATGCGGACATTCAGGTAGGGTCCGGCAACCAAGAGCACGCCGGAAGGACGATCAGAGAGCGCCTCAATACGGTTTTTTAGCTCTTGTGCAAGAAGCGGCGGGGCTGTTCTCAGCGTCTTTGCATAAGCAAAGAGCGGGAAGGCAAGGTCCCCCAACTCAGGCTTGGGAGGGGTCTGCACCGCCAAGGGAGGGAGTGCAACATCCACTTCCAATACTGATTTCGCATAGAGAGCCAACTGCTCCTCGATCAAGGTCTTCCACGTCTCACGTACCGCTTTCAGCATACTATCATTCCTTTCTGTGTAGATACCGACTATACAATAAACCAAACTCAGCTTTCAAGTCGAACGCTTATCTCGGCAGAACTGAGTACATGAAGCACGTTCGCCTCATCCTCCACCACAAGATGTGCATCATCATCAATGGCAACACAGAGCGCCTGGTAGCGCTCCTTCCCCTGATGGACCGTCACACGCTTTCCCAGTACCAACGAACGCTCTCTGTACTCGGAGAGAAAGGAGCGATCAGGGAGCTTCTCGACCAGCTCTTCCAAGATCCTGACGATGGAGACGACCAGAAGGTGTGCATCGAAGTCGGCGGGAATTGCCTCCTCGCTCTCATACAATGATGTGGCCAAGTCCTGAAGTTCCAAGGGAAAAGCATGCCTAGGTGTGGATACATTGATGCCGATGCCGACCACCAGTGCACTCACCCTGCCGCTCTCCACCCCCAGCACACCTTCGGTCAGGATACCGCAAACCTTTCTGCTTGCAAGATAGAGGTCATTTACCCATTTGATGGAACAGGAGAGCGAGCACACCTGCTCAATCGAGCGCGCAACCGCCACAGCTGCTATGCTGGTAACAAGCGGAGCTTCCTGGACGGAGAACGTAAGCGGCAGCAGCACACTCAGATAGAGCCCTCCACGCGGACTGTGGAACGTTCGTCCCAATCGTCCCCTGCCCCCGCTCTGATGGGTGGCCACTATCAAGGCCTTGCTCTGGTTCGCTTCAGATGCCAAGCTCTTTGCGTAGCGATTGGTTGAATCCAATGAGTCAAAAAGATGAATCTCATGGTCACTGAGCAAGGCTTGAAGCCGTTCCTTTTCCAAGAGCGTAGAGAGTGAGAGCAACCGATACCCCCGGTTCTGGACTCCTTCAATGGTATGCCCTTGGTCGCGCAAGGCCTCGATGCCCTTCCAGACGGCTGCTCGCGATACTCCCATCTCACGGGCCAGGGCCTCACCACTTTGGTAGGTTCCCCGCTTCTGTGCCAGAAGATGCAAAAGATGTTGGCTTGGTGTCATGAAGCGATGGTACTCAGCAGCCTTTCAATTGTCAACCATTGAGCTGTTTACTATAAAACGAGGTGCGTGATAGGCTCTGTGCATGCAACAGAAACGAATCCTTTTGACGTCCCTTTTCAGTGCCCTCATCATAGTCGGAGCATACATCCGCATCCCGATCCCTCCTGTCCCCATCACCTTGCAGACGCTCTTTGTCTTGCTTGCCGGTTTTCTTGGAGGAGCAAAGCTGGCACTGGCCAGCACCGCCATCTATCTCTTGCTCGGCATGGTGGGACTGCCGGTCTTCACCAGCGGTGGGGGACTGGGCATCCTGTTCGGACCCACCGGCGGTTTTTTGCTGGGCTTGCTGCCCGCAGCCCTGCTTGCCGGTATTGCAGGCAATATGCAGCAGAAGACAGAAAAGCCGAAGCGATACCTCTTCTTGTGCATCTTCGCTGGATTGGCAGCAACTTTCATGGTGTATCTGGTCGGTGTCCCCTTTCTCAAGTACACCCGCTCACTCTCTTGGGGAACTGCTCTGAAAGTCGGAATGCTTCCCTTTCTCATCGGGGATTTCCTGAAAGTGGCAGCAGCAACCCATCTTGCCAAAACCTTTCACGAAAGAACGACGCAGTTCATGGCTTGAACTCTTGCACAAACGTCTACAAGAACCGTATGGTATATCCATGAGACAGTGCAAAGAACAACAATTCGATGCGTCAGCCCATATAAGCGCATTTTTGGGGACCTTCGACCGTGTTGCCGGGAACGCAAACTTTCACGGCTTGAAACCGCTTCCCCAGATGCAGGTCATCGGGGATATCTCCAATGAACTCTTGGAACTGATGTTTCCCGGACGCTGTGGCCGTGACCAGGCACAGATGAGCCTTGAAGAGATACTCACCCTCCAGTTGAATAAAGTCTGCTCCCTCTTGAAAGGACAGCTTTTTCTGGCATTTCGGTATGACAAGCCATCCCTCGAGGAGTGTGAGGCAAACGAGCTTGCAGACCAGACCATCACCAACCTGTGCACCATTCTGCCACAGCTGCGCATCAGCTTGAAGATGGATGCCCGTGCAGCCTTTGAAGGGGACCCAGCCGCACGTAACCTTAGGGAGGTCGTCCTCTCCTACCCCTGCATCAAGACCCTGACCATCCACCGGGTAGCTCATGAGCTCTTTGTCATGGATGTCCCGCTCATCCCCAGGATGATGAATGAGTATGCCCATAAGGAGACGGGAATTGACATCCATCCAGGTGCAACCATCGGGGACTCTTTCTTCATCGACCACGGAACCGGTACCGTCATCGGCGAGACGACGGTCATCGGCAACAATGTGAAGCTCTATCAAGGTGTGACGCTTGGTGCCTTGAGTTTTCCCAAGGATGCCTGTGGCGCCCTGATACGGGGTACCAAGCGCCATCCTACCCTTGAAGACAATGTCACCATCTACTCCAATGCCACGATTCTCGGCGATATCACCATCGGCAAGAATGCGGTGATCGGTTCAAACGTATGGATCAAGGAATCGGTGCCGATGGACACCATGGTGGTCATCCAGGAGCCTGAGATAACCTTCCGAGACTTGAAGATGCGTAGGTCCTAGGGCCTTCTGTCATCCCCAAGCAAGGCATAGCGCAGGTGGTCCTCCCACCTGCCGTTCACATACAGATACCCAGCGCATGTTCCCTCACAAGCAAAACCCAGTGAGGAGACCAATGCTATGCTGGGTATATTTGTGCTCATGATATGAGCCTCCAAACGATGCAGGTGCAGTGCTTTGCATGCATACTCCACAACCGCTTGCACCGCTTCCTTGCCATATCCCTGACGCTGATGATCAGCATCAATGCTGTAGCCCAGCTTCGCCGACCGGCTTGCCCCCCAGATGATATGGTTCAGGTTCACCGTTCCCAAAATGTGGAGAGGATCTTCCTTTGCGAAAAAGAGCAAGGGCAGCATACGACCTTTCAAGTACAGCGAGACCTGCTTCTCACAGACGTCCTGCAAGGAGGCAAGCGTATAATAACTGCTCTGGTGTGTTACCGAGAACGAGGCGAACGAAGCACGGTTTCGGCTCTCATAGGCCAAGAGCTGCCGTGCTGCATCGAGGCCAACCACATAGCCTTGTAGGCGCGGGGTTTCAAGCAGTGGGACCATTGAAGAGGAACTCCATCTTCCCCTCCTGACCAAGCATGTGGCCGAAGGATCCAGTGATGAGCATACCTTCCCGGGCAAACGGAGGTGCAGAGAGCACCTTCACATCCAGATAGTTGCCACTCAGACCATACCAGTGTCCACCCTTGCGGTTCTGCAAAATCACTTCAGCCTGTTTTCCTACCTGATGCAACTGATAGGTATGGTGCAATGCTGAGCTGAGATTGCGCAGGCGCAAAGCCCGCTCATCCCGAACCGATTCAGGAACGCGGTCAGCAGCTTTGAACAGGGGGGTGTCAGGACGTGGGGAGAAGGGAAACACATGCAGTTGGCTGAACTGCTGCTCCTTGACGAACCGATAGGTCTCCTCAAAATCCTCCTCTCGTTCTCCGGGAAGCCCGGTGATGATATCAGCAGCAAGGAAGGGGTCGCTCTTTACCAAGCGAAGACGATCCAGAATCCTGGAGAGCTCAGAGATGGTGTACTTGCGATCGACCTTCTGCAATATCCGGTCACTCCCGCTCTGTACGGGGATATGGAAATGGGGTTGCATCCTCGGATCCTTGAGCATTTCCAAAAGTCGTTCATCGATGTGGTCGGGTTCCAACGAACTGAGACGCAGTCTGACCTTGTCCGAGAGACGGGCAAGCAAAAGCTCAAGCAAGCCACCAAGACCTTCCTTCTCATGGTCATACATCGTCAGGTTCACCCCGGTGAGCATAATCTCCTGAAAACCAGCCTCTTCGAGGGCAAGGGCTCGGGCAACAACCTCTTCAGAGCCAAGACTGACCGCCTTGCCTCTGGCAATATGGACACGGCAATAGGCACAGCTGTTGTCACAGCCGTCCTGAATTTTCAGATACGCCCTGCTGTGGTAGGAGAAGGAAGCCGCATCATAGTCAAAAACGGAGGCCTTTCCGTCACTGAAGGAGAGACAGCCTTGCTTGAGATCCATACCTGCCACCACACTGGCTTTCAGGTGTTCAGCCAGCTTGAGCAGGTGTGCTTTCTTCTCCAGCGGCACGACAATGACATTGTCACTGAGCTGTTTCAACTCCTCTTCATTGACCTGTGCATAGCAACCGGTGGCCAAGGTCACGGCAGTTGAGGCAAACTTGCGGATCATCCGCCGCGCCTTCTGCTCTGCCTTGCTGGTAACCGTACAAGTGTTTACCACATAGAGGTCAGCTTGCGCCTGCTCCCCCACAATGGTGAATCCCTGCTTTGCAAAACTGTCTGCTATAGCCTCGCTCTCACACTGGTTGAGTCTGCACCCCAACGTATATACACAAACGTTCAACGCCCATCCTCCTGCTTCTTGAGCGCTTCCATTACGGTATCCAGCGCCCCTTTCAGTCCCATGCGCATCTGCCGCGCATAGGGGTTGTATCGCTGCAAGTCATAAAAAAGTTGCAGCGGGTCGTTGCAGGTCTGCTCAACCACCGTCATCAGGGTTCGGTACCCCGTGGTTGCCAATTCAGTCTCTCCCAAATTCAGCTCGCTGAGCGTTCTTCCTATGAAGTGGGTGATGCCCTGGCTCCAGGCAGCCTCACGATCGTGCTGCTCACAACTCATGGAAAGAACCTGGAGATTCCATCGCTTGAATTCTGAAACCCAGTCCTGCAGGACCTTTTGCTCGCAGTTGACCGGGCAGATGACAAAGGGAAGCCCCTCTACCCCATTCTTTCCCGAATCGGGACCGAACATGGGGTGGGTGGCGATGCACTGTACCTGCTTGGGAAGTTTTTCACGCATCAGCTTGGCAGGATAGAGTTTGACCGAACAGGTGTCCATCACCAGCGTTTGTTCACCAATCCTACCCGCTGTCCGATCCAGGACCGCAGAGAAGGCGCTGATGGATACACAATAAAAGAGCACGTCACAGGTAAGGACTTCATCCTCAGACCCAAGACGCACGCCCTCAGGGGCACTGGTGGCACTTCTGCCGTACCCTACCACGGTAAATCCGTGTGAGGCCAACTCCTTGGCCCAGAATGAGCCAAATCTTCCCAAGCCATAGACGCCGATGCGCAAGTTTGCTTCCATGGCCGGCATTGTACAGAAAAAGTGTGCACTCGTACAGCTCTTCTCTCAGAACGAGGAGCGAAGCAACACCAGAAGTGCAAGTATCATGCAGCAAGCAAGAAAGAGAAAGACGACAGAAAGGCTGAACGTGGTGAGAATCAGGCCCACAACCAAGGGCATGAACATCCTTCCCAAGGTGGATCCCATCGAGCGAAGGTTTGCCAGCTGCAACAGATCCTGTGGCCACTGGGTTATCTCCAATACTTGGCTGACTGGGTTCACCGCCCCGATGCCAAGACCCAGCAAGGAGAGACAGAGCAAGGCAAACCCCAAGGAGGATGAGAAGGAGAGCAACAGCAGGCCGGTTGCGCTCACCAGGCAAAGGATGAGCAGAAGACGCTTGGCAGCAAAACCTTGCTTCAGAAGAGGGATCACCAAAAGTCTTGAACAAGCGATGCTTCCGTGCAGGATGACGATGGCACTGCCGATCGCACGGGCACCTCCCCCAAGTACCTCAGTGATATAGGCCAACGGGTAGATGATCGCACAGTACTCCACCGCATTGGCGGTGATCAGAAAGAACAGAAACCGTGCAAACTGTGCATCCTTGAGCAAAGAGAACCCACTACCCGGACTTTGGTACTTGGGTTTTGCCCAAGTGCGGGCTTGCTGTGGTCTGAAGACCAGGAACAGGAGTGCCAGCAAGGCGTACAAAGCTGCCATCTGCACATAGCCGTAGTACCACTGGCTTCGCTTCAGATATGCAATGTAGAGCCCGCTGAACATGCCACCGATGCTGTAGGTGAGATGCATGAGGGGAATATTGGTCTTGGTTCGCTGAGGCTCCAGGTTGATCAGCACCATGACGTTGCTTGTCCCATACAGATAGCCTGCCAAGGTGCTGAGCAGAAAAAACGCACCGAAGAAGAGGAGCGAACGAGACAGTCCCATTCCCAGCAAGGAGAGTGAGGATACGAAAATGCCAGTGATGAGCAGGGAGTAGGAGCCGATGCGCTTGGAGAGAAACGGAAGCATAAGGAAGGAGACCAGCGAGCCTATCTGGCTGAACCCCATCAGAAGGCTCATCTGTTCGAGGTTGATGGAGCAGGCTATGCGAATTTCTTCCCCGAGCCCACCAAACAGACTTGTGCTGAATGCCAGCGCTATGACCTGCACAAAGAGGAGATTCCTGCTTACCATGAGCCGACAGTATCACAGTGAAGCAAGGAAATACAGAGCCTTGCCGCCCTTTTCCAAGCGATGGGAACGTGGTAGACTGCAAGCAACCAATTTTATCTTTCCTGTCAAGGAGCAGAACCATGACGTTTGCAGAAAAAATGAAGGCCCAAGCCATTGCGGCCAACAAGCAGCTTGTCCTCGCAGAGGGAACTGAGCTGAGAACCATTCAGGCAGCTCGCAAGGTTGTCGATGAAAAGCTTGCCAAGACCGTTATCCTGGTCGGCGATCACGACGCAGTCGCACAGGCCGCCAAATCGGTGAACACCTCACTAGAGGGCATCACTGTTGTGGATCCAGCCACCAGCCAAGACCGCAGTGCCTTCGGCCAGGAGTATTATGAGCTGCGCAAGCACAAGGGTATGAGCCTCGAGGAAGCCTATGACGGTATTGTCGATCCGCTTCGCTGGGCTTCCATGATGGTTCGCCTGGGCAAGGCTGACGCCATGGTAGCAGGAGCAGAGAACACCACCGGCAATGTCTTGCTTGCAGCCTTCAACATCATCAAGACAAAGCCTGGCATCAAGTATGCCTCTTCCTGCTTCGTCATGGCCACCGACAAGGCTGAGTATGGTGCCAATGGCTCGTTCATCTTCGCCGACTGTGCCACCATCCCCAACCCCACCGCCGAGCAGCTTGCAGAAATCGCAGAAGCATCCGCACTCTCTTGCAAAACCTTCCT
>JAAYQY010000193.1 GCA_012519125.1 Spirochaetales bacterium | reverse complement strand
TGCCCTTGTCAAAGGCTAGATGCTCTGCCAACGTGAGTGCCGTCTTGGGGGTGATGGTACGTTCGATGGAGGGATCATCAGCCAGTGAAAGAAAGAGGGCTACATTGTCCAAGACCCCTGTCTGCTCAAAACTGTCGATGAAGAAGCGGGCCACGTCGTATTTGACACCCATTGCGGCAAACACTATGCAGAAATCCCCTGCACTGCCGCGCACTTTTGCCTGTCGGGCAATCTGTGCAGCAAGCCGGTTGTGGTCCAAGCCGTTTCCACTGAAAATGGGGAGCTTCTGCCCTTGGATGAGCGTTGTCATCCCATCAATGACAGAAATCCCTGTCTGGATGAAATCCCTGGGATACTCACGAGCAGTTGGATTGATCGGCTCTCCGTTCACATCCCGTTCAGCAAACCCATGGACGCTTCCCGAACCATCACGGCTTTTTCCCAAACCATTCATGACCCGACCGAGCATCTGCTCAGAGACGGGAAGCGTAAGCGGTTCTCCCATGAACCGCATACCGGTTTGGGGAAGTGTCAGAGAATCGGTTCCCTCAAACACCTGCACCACCACCACCTCGTCGCTGGTATCCAGAACCTGGCCGCTTCGGTGAGAACCATCGGGAGCCACCACTTCAACCAACTCGCCATAGCCGACCGGATGGGTATTGCGCATATATACCAAGGGGCCATCAATACGTGAGACTCCACGATACTCCCTGCCAGAGAGCAGTCGACGATCGGTCTGTGAGAGGAGTGTCTCAGCCTTAGTTTTCATAGATTCCTCCAATCTGGTCGATCGCTCTCTCCAAGCGCATCTGAATCCTGTCTATTGCTTCCAGGTCATCGTTGCTGACCGAAAGACGCATCCTTGCCATCTCCTGAACAGCTTTCAGGCGTCTGATTTTCACCATGGGGACACCCTTCATAATGGCCTCATTCCCTTTCTGATAGTATGCAAGGATGACTGAGAGCATCTTAACCTGCTTCTCGACAGAGCAATAGCGATCCACCTCGTCAAAGGCGTTCTGCTGAAGGAAAGCAGCTTTGAAGAGAGAACAGACTTCAAGGATGAAGTTCTGTGTATCCGGCAGCGCATCCGGGCCAACCAACTTCACAATCTGTTGGAGCCTTACCTCTTTCTGCAAGAGATCCATGATCTGCGTCCGGCTTGCATACCATGTGCCTTCGCTATGGTCATTCCACCACATCTTCACATCCACAAGATACTCGCTGTAGGAATCCAGCCAACTGATGGCAGGATAGTGGCGACTGCTGGCAAGCTGTCGATCAAGGCCCCAGAAGCAACGCACAAAGCGCTTGGTATGCTGGGTGACAGGCTCAGAAAAATCACCACCGGGAGGGCTCACCGCCCCGATGATTGAAACCGACCCATCGTAGCCGCTTTGGGTGCGCATATACCCTGCACGTTCATAGAACTGGGCGATACGGGTGGGAAGATAGGCCGGAAAGCCTTCTTCAGCAGGCATCTCTTCCATACGACCACTGAGTTCGCGAAGTGCTTCAGCCCATCGGCTG
>JAAYQY010000192.1 GCA_012519125.1 Spirochaetales bacterium | reverse complement strand
CGGTCCTGTCGATTCGGTTTCCGGCTATGCCCAGAAGAGCTTTGAGACGAGGACCATCACCAGCGAACCGAAGAAGGGGCAGACCATCGATGTTGAGGTAGCCACTCACATCACCGGCAATCTGCACTTCGAAAGCGGGGCGGTGGCCACCTTGGTTACCAGCTTTGATGTCTGGTATCACAGCATGCCGAATATGGAAATCTACGGAACCGAGGGGTCTCTCAGGGTTCCCGATCCCAATACCTTCGGAGGTCCCGTACTGTTCTGCCGCAAGGGTACGAAAGAGTGGAAGGAGATTCCCCTGCTCTACGGCTATGCGGAGAACTCACGGGGCTTCGGTGTTGCCGATATTGCCTGTGCGCTTGCCGACAAGAAGAAAAACCGGGCAAGCGGAGAGCTTACCCGGCATGTGGTTGCTGTCATGAGCGGCCTACTCACCGCAGCACAAGAGAAGCGACAGGTAGCAATTGAGCACTCCTGCAGCCGACCCGAGGCTAGGTAAGCGTTTCGAAGATTCCCTTTTCCTTGTTCTTGCGACAGTTGTCCCAGCTGAAGATCCTTCCACTCATGGTCAGATAGACCCCGGGTGGAAGCAGCTGGACGGCTGAGATTGCACAACCAAGGTTGAAGATGGCATCAGAACCCTCCAGGGAGTAGGGGATCATCGCCCCGGTGAGTACCACCGTCTTGGTGTTCTCCTCTCCCAGGGTCTGGGCTATGACCTTGGCTGTATTGCACATGGTGTCGGTTCCATGGACGATGATGATCTTGTCCTCGGCACTGTGAAAGCAGGTGCGTGCCACCTCCCCCCGTTGCTCTTCGGTCATATAGAGGCTGTCTACCGCCAAGGGTCCTTCCAGATGTACCGTGAGGGTACAGCGGGATTGGCCTAGGATGCGCGGCAACTGGGACTCACGGAACGTGAGCTCTCCGCTGATCGCATCATACTGCTTGTCGAATGTGCCCCCGGTGGTGATGATTCTCAGCTCTTGTGCCATGGACCTCTCCTTATGTCAGGATCTTGGAATGCTCATCCTCTCCAGTATCCACGAACACCGTGAACTCATCAACTCTCAAGCTGAAGGTTTGACCTACTTCGCATACGTCGAAGGTGGTTGGTTCTGCAATGACACGGATCTGCTCGCCACCGAGATCGATGCGGCAGTCGTTCACGTCTCCCAGATAGAACTTGCTGACCAAGGTACCCTCAAAGTCACCCTTGACGCTGACCAAGCGGATGTTCTCTGGCCTGATTCCGAGCACAACATCTCCCTGCAGTGGCCCGTCGTAGGGCAGCGTCTGTCCTGATGCCTTGAGCGTGAGCACCTTGTCCTTGCTTGTTGCCTTCAGGAAATTGATCTTTCCCACAAAGTCGGCGACAAACTGGTTGGCAGGGTGACGATAGATCTCGGTAGGGGCACCCACCTGTTGGATGACACCCCTGTTGATGACGATGACCCTATCACTCATGGTCATGGCTTCCATCTGATCGTGTGTGACATACACGACGGTGATACCCAGCTGTTTCTGGATTTCCTTGATTTCGAAGCGCATGGAGTCACGCAGTTTGGCATCGAGATTGGAGAGCGGTTCGTCCAGCAACAAGAGCCGTGGCTTGGCTACCAAGGCACGGGCGAGAGCCACACGTTGTTGTTGGCCACCGCTGAGCTGGCTGGGGATACGCTCGGCATACTGGGCAAGGTGCACGGTCTCCAGCACTTCCTCTACCAGACCCTTTATCTCCTGTTTGCCCATCTTCTTCATCTTGAGCGGATAGGCAACGTTGTCGAAGACAGTCATGTGGGGCCAGACGGCATAGGATTGGAAGACCATCCCGATATCGCGCCGTTCAGGGGGCACGAAGTTCTTTGTGGAACTCACCTCTTGCTCACCGATATAGATTTCCTCTTCCGTGGGTTTCTCGAATCCAGCGAGTATGCGAAGCATCGTGGTCTTTCCGCAGCCAGAGGGGCCGAGTAGGATTCGGGAACCTACAGATAAAGGAGAATTAGATGATTACACGTTCAGCATTGGTAGCCAACCGGGCGTTGGTACGGGAGAAGGCTGTAGGGGCCCTGATCGGGCTTGCCGT
>JAAYQY010000191.1 GCA_012519125.1 Spirochaetales bacterium | reverse complement strand
GGAGGGACGGATGATGCGCGGGTAGGGGAAAGAGGCAAGCCTTTTCTTTGCTTCGGCAAGGGAGTGCACAATCTCGCTGTGTGCGCTCTCCAGGCCAAGGGAGTGTACGACCTCTTTGAACGCGCCACGGTCCTCGGCAAGTTTGATGGAGGCGATGGAAGACCCGATCACCTCAACCCCATACTGCTCCAAGAGCCCTGCTTGATCGAGTTCCAGGGCAAGGTTGAGGCTGCTCTGCCCTCCCATGGTGGTGAGGATTGCATCGGGTCTCTCGCGTTGGAAGATCTGTTCGACATACTCCACCTTCAAGGGGTCGAGATAGATATGGTCGGCAAGGTGCGGGGTGGTCATGACCGTGGCAGGATTGGGATTGAGCAGGATGACTTCGTATCCCTCCTCCTTCAGTGCCTTCACCGCCTGGGTTCCACTGTAGTCGAACTCACAGGCTTGGCCGATGACAATCGGGCCGCTGCCCACAACAAGGATGCGTTTGATGTCCCTTCTGGCGCTCATGCTTTTGCCTCCTTGGCTTTGTCGATGAAGGTGTCGAAGATCCAGCTGGCATCCTGGGGGCCGGGAGAGGCTTCGGGGTGAAACTGGACACAGCAGATCGGTTTGGTGGTATGGAAGAGTCCCTCAATGGAGTTGTCATTTGCATTGCGCAACCAGATCTGTACATCGGAGGGAAGTGAGTCCGGATCGCTTGCATACCCGTGGTTCTGGCTGGTGACAAAGCAGGCACCGCTTCGCAGATCGACCACCGGGTGGTTTCCGCCATGATGTCCGTACTTCAGCTTGATCGTCTGGCCTCCCAGTGCCCAGGTGATGAGTTGGTGGCCAAGGCAGATGCCGAAGACCGGCAGTGTTTTGGCAACTTCCCGTGTCATGGCGATGGCCTCGTGCAAGAGCGCCGGATCGCCAGGGCCGTTGGAGAGCAGCATTGCATCACAACCGGAAGCAAGGATCTCTTCTGCTGTTGCGGTAGGAGGAAAGAGGGTGGCGTTGACATTGCGTCTGTACAGCTCTGCGATGATCGAGCGCTTGATCCCAAAGTCGACAACCGCAAAGCGCAGGGATCCCACCGGTATCTCCATCCCCTCGAGGCTCGGATCGATTTGGACCTTTTGGGTGGAAACTTCCTCGATGAGAGCGCGCTCACCAATATGGGGGAAGGTGCGGACTTTCTCCAAAGCTTGTGTATACTCAGCATCAGTGAGTGTTGCAGAACCGGTTTGGAAAACCAGACCATTCTGTGCTCCTGCACTCCTGAGGTGAATGGTGAGTGAGCGGGTATCCAAACCGGTAATACCCGCAATGGTATGGGTTTTCAGGTAGGTATCCAAAGAGACCCTCTTCCGGGGAAGAGGGCCTTCATAAGCAGAACGCATGATCAATGCACTGCAACTGATCGGTGAGGGGGAGGCCAGCGCCTCATCAAAGGCAGGTTCACACCCATAGTTGCCGATGTGAGGGTAGGTCATGACCACCATCTGTCCCCGATAGGAGGGATCGGTGAGAATCTCCTGATAGCCGGTCATGCTGGTGTTGAACACCACTTCCCCGGCAAGGGAGGGATCATCAAGGGTAGGAGCTGCTGCCCCGAATCCTTGTCCTTGGTACAATGTCCCGTCTTCCAAGAGTAGAAAGCGTGTTTCCATAGATGCTCCATCCGCTCAAATTGTAGGGATGATAGACAATACT
>JAAYQY010000190.1 GCA_012519125.1 Spirochaetales bacterium | reverse complement strand
GGTAGGAATCGGGGGCATGACGTGTGCTTCCTGCTCCTCCGCTGTTGAGCGTACGCTCAACAAGCTGGGGGGTGTGGAAAAGGCACAGGTGAACCTGGCCACCGAGACGGCAACCATAGCCTTTGATGAAGCCAGTCTGGATCTGGAAAAGATCAGGCAGGCGGTTTCAAGAATCGGCTACTCGGTCGTCGATACAGTCGATCATGCGAAGAAGGAAGAGAAGAAGGCTCGGGATCTGAAGTCCTTGGCTCATAAGCTGATCATTTCCGCTGTGCTTACCGTTGCCTTGATGGTGCTTGCCATGGGACCGATGGTGGGACTCGAGCTTCCCCTCTCGCATCTGCAGAATGGCATCGCCCAGCTGGTATTGGCAATTGGGACGATGGTCGCAGGTTCGATGTTCTTCACCAAGGGTTTTTCCACCCTTTTCAAGCGTGAACCGAATATGGACAGTCTGGTGGCCATCGGAACTTCGGCAAGTTTTCTCTACAGCATCTGGGGAGTTATTCAGATCGCCGGAGGCAACCATGAGGCGGCCCACCATCTCTATTTTGAGGGTGTCGGCACCATCCTGTCTTTGGTGATGCTCGGTCGCTATCTTGAGCACCGTTCCAAGGGGAAAACTGGGGAAGCAATCAGAAAGCTGATGGAGCTTGCCCCAGCAAAGGCTACCGTCCTCAGGGATGGGCAGCAGGTTGTCATCGATGCTTCCCAGGTGGTGGTCGATGACATTGTCATGGTCAAGCCCGGAGAGAAACTGCCGGTTGACGGTGTGGTGCTCTCAGGCTTCTCTGCCATCGATGAATCGCTTTTGACAGGAGAGAGTATTCCGGTGGAGAAAAGCCTGGGCAATGACGTGTATGCTGCCACCCTGAATACCACCGGTGTTCTACAGTATCGTGCTACGAAGGTCGGTAGTGATACCGCCCTTGCAAACATCATCACCTTGGTGCAGGATGCCCAGGGGTCGAAAGCCCCGATCGCCCGTGTCGCAGACAAGATTTCGGGCATCTTCGTCCCCATTGTCATGGGTATTTCGGTTATTACCTTCCTGGCATGGATGCTTGCAGGCATTCCGTTTGAGACGGCAATCTTGCGTGCGGTCAGCGTCTTGGTCATTGCTTGTCCTTGTTCGCTCGGTCTTGCCACCCCGATCGCCATCATGGTTTCTTCGGGCAAGGGAGCACGACTGGGGATTCTCTTCCGTCACGCAGCTGCCATTGAGCAACTCAGGCAGGTGGAAACGATCATTTTCGACAAGACCGGCACGCTTACCGAAGGAAAGCCGTTGGTAACCGATATCATCTCTGATGATCCTGAAAGGACGTTGCAGCTAGCGGCAAGTGTGGAACAGCACAGCGAGCATCCGCTCTCCCGTGCTGTAGTCCAGAAAGCCAAGGAGATGGAGACACAGGTGCTCAAGAGCACGGATTTCCAGGCACTGGTCGGCAGAGGCATCGAGGCGAAGGTGGATGGCACGTTGGTGTTCATCGGCAACCCTGCCCTCCTCTCTGATCACAACATCAAGCTGAGTCCAGAAATCCAAGAGCAGCTTGCCCAGCTCTCCGACCAAGGCAAGACCCCGTTGCTGGTTGCCACTGAGCAACAGGTGATGGGAATCATTGCGGTTGCCGATACACTGCGCAAGGAGACCAAGCAGGCTATCAACGAGCTCCGAAACCTCAATATACGCACGATTATGCTCACTGGTGACAATGAGCGTACGGCAAAGGCTATTGCCAAGCAGGCGGGAGTTGACTCATACCTTGCAGGCAGACTGCCTCACCAGAAAGAAGAGGCGATCAGCGAATATGCCAAGCAGGGCAAGGTTGCAATGGTTGGGGATGGCATCAACGATGCCCCGGCTCTTGCCAGCGCTGATGTGGGTATTGCTGTGGGAAGTGCAACCGATGTGGCACGGGAGACTGCAGATGTGGTGTTGGTTCGCAACAACCTCACCGATGTGACAAAAGCGTTCCAGCTCTCCAAGGCAACGATGCGCAATATCCACCAGAATCTCTTCTGGGCGTTCTTCTACAACACGTTGGGCATCCCCTTGGCCACCGGCGTGCTGACGCTCTTTGGAGGCCCGCAGCTCAGCCCGATGTTCGCCGCCTTTGCCATGTCCATGTCCAGTGTCTGTGTGGTGCTGAATGCGTTGAGACTGAATAGGTTCAAGTAAGCAAAAGCACATAAAAAACCAACAGAGAAAACCTTTGGGAAACTAAGGGTTTTCTCTGTTTCCCCAAGCAACAAATCTTGAGAATTCCCAAAACTCATCTATACCGGAAGTACGAATTCAGTACAGAGGGAAGCAGGGAGGCTGATATGGGTAAGAAAGTTGCGTTGATTCTTCTCTTGGTGGGTCTGTTGGTTTTGGTGGG
>JAAYQY010000189.1 GCA_012519125.1 Spirochaetales bacterium | reverse complement strand
GGCTCTTCGATGGCCTTGGCGTGCACCGGATCCTTCACGTAGTAGACGTCGTGGATGTCGCGGGCACTGTGGAACTGCGGCATGAAAAGGGCATCGCCGTTCCAGAACTCGTTCTCGACAAGAGAGCCGTCGAACTCCTCAAAACCGAGACTGCACAGCTTGTCCTTGACCCATTGCAGGTAGTTGCCGTAGGGGTTGTGGCGACCTGGGATGAGGCGGCTGGTCGGGGCGTTGAGCCCATAGGGGCGGAACGAGCCGGTCTTCCAGCTTCCGGTGGAGAGCATCTCACTGGTAACCAGTCCAAGCTCCTCACCGGTGATGTTGGCAGCAAGCACAGCCTGCTTGGCAGAGAAGCCCTCTTCAGTCAGGTTGAAGACGATTTCTTCCCGCTCGATCACCTTGAACGGGGAGTTGCTTGCACCCCGCTTCTTGGCCATCTTTGCCATCGCTTGTTTCTCAGGCTCTGAAAGCTGGGCTTCCTCAAGCTCACCGCCCAAGCCCTTGTCCAGCAGGTTCTTGGTAACCAAAAACTCGCCTTCGAGCTCGTCGGCAACGGCTTCGGCCTTGTTCTCGCCATTCATCTTGGCAAGGCCTGCTTTGGAAAGCTGGCCAAAAGCTGAACCTACCTCACTCTTTTCAAGACCCAAGGCTGAAGCGAGCTCAGGCAGCGCCTGTGCACCCTCAGCCTTGATAAACGTAAAGATGCGCTGGGCGGGGGTTCCCTTCTCCTGCTGTTCTCTTCCGAGATCGGTCAGCTCGTAGAAAATCCGGCTCATGCGGCTCTTCTCGACCAGATAGCCCTTTGCGCTCAACCAGCTGAACGCCTGGTTGCACTGCCCCACTTTGTACTCCAACTCCCGTACGATTCGCTCAGCTGTTATGTCCTGTTGCAGGTCAACATGTCTGAGCAGGCGTACTTCCAGTGGATGCAGGTTCTTTACGTCGATATCCATGCTCTTCTCACTCCTGTACATGAGCGCCGCAGGAGTGCTGCGGCGCAAGTGCTTTGTATTCTAGCGTCTACGGAAAAAAAAGGAAAGGCTATGCGGGGGAGAAAAGCGAACGAACCGCCTCCACCACCTCTTCCTTGGACGGGATTACAGCAAGCTCGAGTTCAGGAGCAAACGGGATGGGACTCTCCTTGCCGCAGAGGCGCCGGGGATTGGCTGCCAGGGAGGCGAAGCAATCGCTGTCCCCAGTAACGAGTGAGACGACTTCCGCCCCATAGCCACCATACTCCGGGCTGTCATGGACCACCAGAAGCCTTCCTGTCTTCTTTACTGACCGGAGAACTGCATCCTTATCCATGGGCTTGAGGGTGGCAAGGTCGATGACCTCAACCTCGATCTCATCCTGGAGACTGAGCACCGCGGCCGCCTCAAGGCAGGTGGTGACTGCGTGGCTGTAGGAGACGATGGTCACATCCTTGCCCCGCTTTTTGATAATCGCCTTGCCGATGGGCAGGATATATTGTTCATCGCCTACCGGACCGAGGTTGTTGTACAGGCTCTTGTGTTCGAAGTAGAGCACAGGATTATTGCTTCGGATTGCACTCTTGAGCAGGGCCTTGGCATCGCCAGGGCAGGAAGGAGCAACAATGATGAGTCCGGGGATGTTTGCAAACATCG
>JAAYQY010000188.1 GCA_012519125.1 Spirochaetales bacterium | reverse complement strand
TACCTGAGATGACCCGCCCATACTTGAAGGAGCCCAAAGCGACAATACCACCGGCAAGACCGGCAAAGGCGCCGCTGATCGCCATGGAGATGGAGATGGATTTCACCACCGGGATCCCGCTAGCACGAGCTGCATCCTTGTTGAAGCCGGTTGCCCGCATGCCGTAACCAAGACTGGTCTTCTCCATGATGAACCAGTAGACCACAACGGCAATGATCATCATGAAGATACCATTGTTGAGCAGAGAGTTGTTCGTAATCTTCTGGAAGAAGGTGTTGCCGATCAAGGCAGTCTGGGGAAAGTTGGCTGTTTTGTAAGTAGTGGCTCCGGGAAGCTGGAGGCAGATGATGCGCGAAAGATACAGCGCCACATAGTTGAGCATGATGGTAGAGACCACCTCACTGACCTCATACTTTGCCTTCAGCACACCGACCACTCCGCCCCAGAGGGCTCCGATGACGATAGCACTGAGGATGGCAAGCATCCAGTGCAGGCTCTGTATCTGTGGTCCGAGCAGGGCCACTGCCTGGGCAACGGTCATGCCCATGATGTACTGTCCTTCTCCTCCGATGTTGAAGAGTCCCACCCGTTTGGCAAAGCCCATGGACAAACCACAGAGAATGAAGGGAACCGAATAGTTGAGTGTCTCACCGATATACCGGACGTTCATCCGGCCGTTGTCGATATTGTAACCGCTGAAGGACTGCAGCAAGGCCTTGTACATGTTCAGCGGATTCTTCCCTACCAAGGCTACCAGGATGGTACCCACCAGAAAACCCAGCAGGACAACCAATACCGATACTGAGCCATCAGACTGAAGCAACTTCTGTGCCCTCTTGTTCATACGGCTCCCTCCGCTTTGGAGCCGGCCATCATCATGCCGATCTCCCGTTCGGTTACCTCATGCTGCTTGTTCACTGCCACGATGCTCCCCTTGCTGATGGTTGCGATACGATCACAGAGATTCATGATCTCATCCAGTTCAAAGGAAACAAGCAGGATTGCCCTTCCCTTCGACCGTTCGGCGATCAGACGCCTACGGATATACTCAATGGCCCCGACATCCAGACCACGGGTGGGCTGAGCGACCACCAACACCTTCGGTGAGAGGGATATCTCGCGTGCGACAATCACCTTCTGCTGGTTTCCTCCTGACAGGCTTCCTGCCAGTGTTGAGGATCCTTCAGCGCTTCGGATATCAAATTGCTCGATGAGGTTTTCCGCTTCCTTCTGCATGGCTGCAAAGTCGAGGATGCCGAAACGCCTTCGATAGGTGTCCAGATAGTAATTCTTCAAGGCAGTATTCTCAGCAATGGAAAACTCCCCCACCACCCCGTACTTCTTCCTGTCCTCGGGGATATACCCAAGGCCACGTTCAATACGTTCGCGGATACTCAGATTTTCCAAATGCTCCCCATCGAGAAGGATTGTACCTGAAGCAAGAGGAATGAGGCCTGTTATCGCTCCCAACAGTTCACTCTGGCCGTTTCCGTCGACCCCTGCAATGCCAACAATCTCTCCCTCATGCACCTCAAGGCTGAGATCCTTGACCCGGCTGACACCACTGGCATCGGTGACGGAGAGATGCTCAAGCTTGAGCATGGTTTTTCCAACTTGCTGCTCAGGCTTGTCGATCTCAAACTTAACAGATCGTCCCACCATCATCTCAGCCAAGTCCTGTTCACTGACATCCGCTACGTTGACCGTTCCGATATACGTGCCACGCCTGAGGACGGTACACCGGTCAGCCACCTCTTTGATCTCCTTCAACTTGTGGGTGATCAAAAGGATGGTTTTCCCCTCACTTCTGAGCTTCTTGAGGATATCCATCAGCTCATCAACCTCTTGGGGGGTGAGAACTGCGGTGGGCTCATCGAAGATGATGATATTTGCGTTGCGGTAGAGGGTCTTGAGAATTTCCACACGTTGCTGTTGGCCAACGGTGATATCCTCGATGAGGGAGTCGGGATCGACATGCAGGGCATACTGCTCACTGATCTCCTTGACACGTTTGCTGGCACTGCCAAGATCGAGGAGACGTCCCTTGGTGGGTTCCATCCCAAGCACGATGTTCTCCGTGACGGTGTAGTTCTGCACCAGCTTGAAGTGCTGATGGACCATACCGATGCCCAAGCTGGTAGCCACGTTGGGGTTCTTGATGTCGACTTCTTTCCCATCTAGGTGGATGGTACCGCTGTCTGCTGTGTACGACCCGAAAAGGATGGACATGAGCGTTGATTTGCCCGCTCCGTTCTCGCCCAACAGGGCATGGATTTCCTGCTGCTTCACCTGGAGCGTAACCTTGTCGTTGGCTACGACTCCTGGAAACGTCTTGGTGATATTCCTCATCTCAATAGCATATTCACTCACCCTCAGCTCCTTTTTCCAGGCTCTTTTGCTGTCCACGCACGTGCATGGACACCAAGAGAGCCGGCAGTTTCCTGCCGGCGGATTGTGTTAGTCGTCGAGCGCTGCAAGGCCCTGGGGAGCAGCACCGTTTGCCAATGCTTCCCTGTAGGTCTTGTAGATCTTGATCTTGCCGTTGTTGATGTCAGCCTTTGCTGCATCAACCAGCTTGACCACGTTCTGGCTGAGCTTGGGGTTGGCAGTCGAGTACCCAACGCCTTCGTCGGCCATACCCATCTGCACCACACCACCGGTGAACGTGCCTTCCTCAACAGCCTTGAGGACCATGAGGGAGGAGTTTTCGACACGCTTGAGCATGCTGGTCAGCACTGCACTGTCGGTTCCGCTGTAGATGCCGTCCTCATACTGGTCGCTGTCCACACCGATGGCCCACACGTTCTTGCCCTGCATGCGGTACTCTTTTGCCTGAGCGATGGTTCCGTTTCCGGTTCCGCCTGCTGCACTGAAGATGCAGTAGACACCCATGTCGTACCAGTTCTTCGCCTGTGCCTTGGTGAGCTCCGGCTTGCCCCAGTCATTGGCGTAGTAGTCCATGATCTGGGCATTGGGGAAGACCGAACGG
>JAAYQY010000187.1 GCA_012519125.1 Spirochaetales bacterium | reverse complement strand
CCCTTCTTCTGGAGAGAAGAGTGGGTTCTCCGGCTTTTTCTCATACTGCACCGATAGGATGCGTTCCTTCACTGACAGCGGTTCATCGATGCTTTGGCTCTGATTCTGCTCCACAGCTTGAGCAAGCATACCCCGAGCCTTTCCTGAACTGTCACTGCGTCTAGAGGAGATCTTCTGCGGTGCTTTTCCCACTGCCTCGAGGGCTCCTTGGAGAAAGCCTGAGAGTTGCACATTCTCCTTCTTCGGTTTTTCCGGTTCCATTTCTTGTTTCTTTTCAGCCAGCTCCTGCTGCTTACGTTCGAGGTACGAAAGCCCATTGTTGCGCTTTCTCTCTTCGGTAAGGGCGTGCAAAGCACCGATGCTCACCACCCCATTCACCTTGATCTCCTCAACCTCGATGACATTCTTGCTTGCCGGGCGGAGAGAGGAGGAGGATTTGCGTGAAAGACTCTCCAGGGGAGGCACATCTGCAATGGGAGGAAATTGAACTGTCTGGGAGTCGGTAAAGGAGTTGCCCTCCTCCACGTGTTCAGGCTTTACTGGCTTCTTGGAAAGAACGACGGTCTCTTCTTCCTCACGCTCCTCTTGCTTCTGCTTTTTTTGCCTCTTCTCGTGTTTTTCCTGTTTCTTGGTGTGTTTCTCATTTCTTGGAGCTGGTGAGAGTTGCTGGAGCCGCTGCTCCTCCCGAAGCCGTTGTCGCTCAGCCTTATGCTGTTGATACCGATCCAATGCGTCACCAATGAGCGTGACAACCACAAAGAGCCCGGTCTCGGCAAGGAAGGCAAGCAAAACCTTCAGGGAAGCTGAGCGTGCATCAGTTGAAGAGGAGAGCAAGGAAGCGGCAAACATCGGCCGATCGCTTCCCTGCATCACATGCGAGAGCGTGTACAGGGTATAGGCCATCAGGGCGGTGACTGGAATCAGGAGAAATGAGAACCGCTTTTTTCCCCGGAAGGAGAAGATCATGATGGTCCAGACCAAGAGCAGGAACGCCAGGGGCGCAAGTCCGAAACGTGTCGGTTCAGCGCTGAAAGAGAAGATGTTTCCCAGCACCCTGGCAAGGACGGAGAGCACGCTGTGATCGACACCCAGCAGGGGAAGCACTACTACGCTGCCAACGAGCAACGTTCCCACAAGGCAGACAAGCCCTGCGATCAAAGATACCCGCCCTTTCTTCTCCTTCACAACCAACTCCTCGTACGTAAACATCCATCCACGCGAATGGTATCAAATCTTTTTCAGAAGGCAAAGCATGCGGCTGGCCTCAAGTCGGGGGACATCCAGCTCCACGAGCGAGCTCTGCCACCTGCTCTTGCACCGCACCTTCACCTGTTCCAACTCCTCTTGCACCTGCTCCATCTGAGCTTTGTATGCACACACAACCCCTCCCTCGCTGAGGATGGGGGCTACCAAGTCAAGGATATCATACAATGGGTGAAATGCGCGGAAGGTTATCAGGTCAAACTGCTGCTTGACCTCTTTCAGGTCACGGTCGAAGACCGATACCCGATCGAGGAGCGAGCAACGAACCAAGGCATTGCGCAGAAAATCCACACGCCTGCCCATCCGTTCCACCAAGGTGAACTCATACGATCGCATGGCAATGGCCAGCGGAATGCCGGGCAGCCCGGCACCACTGCCCAGATCGGCGATGCGGGCATGAGGAAAAGATGAGGCAAGCTCTGTCATGGTCGGACAACCCGCAAGGCTGTCCAGAATGTGGCGGATGATCAGCTCATCACCTTCTGCTCCCACCAGCTTGTAGACAGGATTGAAGAGCTCAATCTCGGCTATATAGGCATCCAACTGGGTTCTCTGGCCCAAATCAAGATTGATTCCAAGCTTGGCAAGGCCCTCATCAAGCAGATTGGTATACTTACTTGCCATGTCGACCTCCCCTGTCCAAATGCAGGATGAGCACTGCAATATCACTGTTGCGCACCCCGTTGATACGGGAAGCCTGCCCCACCGAAAGGGGACGGATTTTCTTTAACTTCTCCCTTCCTTCAGCACTCAGACCTTCCACTGCATCGTAATCCATCAGAGCATCAATCACCAGACTCTCCAGCTTTTCAAATCGATTGATCTGCCGCTCCTGGCGGTTGATGTACCCCTCATACTTCACATCAAGCTCAACCTGATAGAGAATCGGTTGCTCAAAGGAGGAGAGCTCAGGCATCTGGGCCTCAAGGTCAGCAATGGTGATCTCAGGCATCTTGAGCGTCTGCAAGGCACTCTTCTCGCCCATCCTTCGTTTTGCCAAGAGTTCCTTCACCGTTTCCATCCGCTCAAGCTTGGCTTGCAAGCGCTCAAGGTTCTCCTGTTTCTGCAAACCGACCGCATACCCTTTTTGGGTAAGGCGTTGGTCACAGCTGTCATGACGCAGATTCAGCCGGTATTCCGCCCGACTGGTAAACATCCTATAGGGTTCCTGTGTCCCCATGGTTACCAGATCATCAATCAGAACTCCGGTATACGCTTCATTGCGGCTGAGCACCAGGGGTTTCTCACCCTTCAGCTTCTGGGCCGCATTGATGCCTGCCATCAGGCCTTGGCATGCTGCCTCCTCATACCCGCTGGTGCCATTGGTCTGCCCCGCGATGAAGAGGTTCTCCACCAATTTGCTTTCCAGCGATGGATACAAAGCTTGCGGATCGATGAAATCATACTCCACCGCATATGCAGGACGCATGATCTGTGCGTCTTCAAGCCCTTCTATGCTGTGGATGAAGTCCCACTGCACATCCTCGGGAAGGGAGGAAGAGATACCATTGAGATACATCTCCTCAGTTCCCTCGCCCTCAGGCTCGACAAAAATCTGGTGGCGTTCGCGATCGGGAAAGCGGACCACCTTATCCTCGATGGAGGGACAGTAGCGTGGACCTTTTCCCACAATCTTACCCCCATAGAGAGGGGAACGGTGGATGTTGGCCCGTATGATCTCGTGAGTACGTTCGTTCGTCCAGGTGATGTGACAGGGAAGCATCGGCCTGTGGATGCTGTCATAGTCAAAACTGAAGGGCATCATGATCTCTTCGCCGTCCTGCAGCTCCATCTTGCTGAAATCAAGGGTGCTTTTTCTCACCCGTGCCGGGGTTCCGGTCTTGAGCCTGCCCACAGGAAACCCCTTGCTGCGCAGGGCTGTTCCCAACCCAATGGCAGCAGGTTCATCACGACGACCGTTGGGAGCATCGTACTCGCCGATGAAGATCCGACCTTCCATGAAGGTTCCTGTGGTAAGCACCACAACACGGCTGGTGATGGTATGTCTTCGCTG
>JAAYQY010000186.1 GCA_012519125.1 Spirochaetales bacterium | reverse complement strand
GAACATCTGCCTGTATGCATCGAGGGTGAACTCCCATTCAACGCCGCCATAAAGGCCGCGTTTCATGAAGCTGTAGAGAATGATGATTCCCAAGGGTACGGTGAAGAAGAGCGTGAACCACAAGCCCATGGGGCCGCCGTACATCGTTCCCAAGAGTTGTTCTCGCTCCCTAGGTTTGAGAATCTTCTTCATCGAGCTGTATCCTTCACCAGGTATCCGTCAGAGGCAGTCCAACTGACGTAGACGGTATCCTTCCACTCAATGTCCGGGCCATCCTCAAGGAACACGGTGTGTTGTTTGAAAACCTTTACCAAGGTGGCGCTCTCATTGTCCAACTTGACATAGAACTTTGACTGGAATCCTGAGTAGACGGGTTCCTCAACAATACCCTTGAAGGTATTGAGCTCTTTTACCGTAGATCTGGGTGGGTTGGAGGAGATTCTCACTTTTTCTGGACGCACCGTAAAGTCCATTTGTGTCCCTACCGGCTGAGCTTCGTAGTCGGTGACGGTTACTTCGCCATTGAGAGCGGGAACCTGCACACGCATCAGATACTCCTCCTCATAGGGTTCACAGGAGAGGATGGTGCACGGGAAACTGTTCGTCTCTCCGATGAATTGGGCGACAAAGCGGGTGGATGGGGCCTCATAGATCTCATAGGGGGTGCCAATTTGCAGGACCTTGCCCTTGTTCATGACCGCGATGCGGTCAGAGACGGACAAAGCTTCACTTTGGTCGTGGGTGACGTAGATGAAGGTGATGCCGACCTTGTCGTGGATCTGGTCAAGTTCGATGAGAAGGTTCTGCCGAAGCTTTGCGTCAAGGGCGGAGAGTGGTTCGTCGAGCAGCAAGACGCTGGGCTCGTTGATCAAGGCCCGGGCAATGGCTACACGTTGTTTCTGCCCGCCGCTGAGCATGGAGGGTTTTTTATACACATGATCTTCCAACTGGACAAGACGGACATATTCAAGGACCTTCTTTTCGATGGTCTCCTTGTCCACATGTCTGAGTCGCAGGGGAAATGCTATGTTTTCATAGACGGTGAGGTGGGGGAAAGGGCATAGGTCTGGAAGACTGTGTTGGACTGCCGTTTGTCCGGAGGCAAGGGAAGTATGTTCTTGCTGTCAAACTCCACGCTTCCTGAATCCGGGAAATCGAATCCGGCAATGATCCTCAACAGGGTGGTCTTTCCACAACCAGAGGGGCCCAAGAGTGAGAAAAACTCACCTTTCTTGATCGTGACACTCACATCATCGAGTGCCTTGAAATCGCCATAGGAGCGGGAGACCCGCTGAACATTCACTTCAACACCTTTCAATCTTTTCCATTCCCTCCACTCGTTTCAGGCACAAAATTTCCCGAAAATGTTCTGCGGGAGCCTTCACGATTTACTGCGAATATCGAATATTTATCGGTATCTGTCAAGCAGTTTACCCCAAAAACAACCACAATCGTACAGGCCTAGATAACTATTTATAAATCATAAAATTAACGAGTACCTAGATATACATCGTCATAAGAAAAAAATGGCAAAATCCCATGCCGCATGGATAATCTCACACCCCTGTGCCGATTCATCCTAATGCAGGAAATCGATACGTACCACTTCGCCTGTCTTGGGATCCTCCCGATAGACTGCAGGACCTTCTTCATCATACCCAAACCAGATCAGACGGCTGAAACGCAAGAGCTTGGTTTCTTTGGGAGTATCGTATACGCGGCAGTAGTCACACTGGTGTTTGGTCTGTACCCGAATGTCAAAACGCAACATGAAATGAGCCTCCTTATGCAAAACCAAGATGCATTGCAATGATTTTCCAAGAGAAGGGAAAAACATCACAACAATGAGGCAAATGGGGAAAGATTCCTAAGAAGCCCCACATTTAATACATGTGTTAAGAGTAAGGCTGCGTGTGTCACTCGTCAAGGGCGAGGGCTCACATGAAAAAAGGTTGCTGCCTGAAGCAACAACCTGATCGTATTCTATACGCCAAAGAGGTCTCGAACCTCTGACCTACTGCTTAGAAGGCAGTTGCTCTATCCAACTGAGCTATTGGCGCATCTTCTGCCCGTGGGCTTTGAAAACGTTGAAACCTTACCGCAATTTGGAAAAAAGGTAAAGATGGCTGGAAAAGAAGCTTAAGTAATAGTGTTGGACGCCATTTTATAGTATTCCATTATATTATGGCTTGCCTAATGGGGATATTCTGG
>JAAYQY010000185.1 GCA_012519125.1 Spirochaetales bacterium | reverse complement strand
CTGAAAGCCGGCTGCGATCTCTCTGCATTGGAATTGAAGCACCATAGTCTCAATGAAATCTACCAACGGGCATTCAAGGAGGCTGAAAATGAACAAACGTGAGGGTTCCGCATTGACTGGCCTTAAGGTGGTTTGGCTGAAAGAACTCCAGGATTATGCAGGCAACATCAGGATGACCACCCTGATGATATTGATCATCCTTACCGCAGGGGCAAGCATGTACGTTGCCGCACAAACCTTGAGAACGTACATTGGGGAAGACTCATTCATGCTGCTCAACCTGTTCACGATCAGCCAGGATCCCATCCCTTCCTTCCTCTCCTTCATCTCGTTCCTCGTTCCACTCACCGGTATCGCCTTGGGCTTTGATGCGATCAATAGCGAATATCAGAACAGGACGTTGGGAAGGATTCTCTCACAACCGATGTACCGTGATGTCTTGCTCTTCGGAAAGGCTCTTGGAGCGTTGAGTGCCATGGCAATCGTCCTGTTGGCATTATGGTTGTTGGTCATAGGATGCGCTATGTTCTTTCTTGGCGTCCCACCCTCCACAGAGCAGATAGCCAGGGCTCTTGCATTCTATGGAATCACACTGCTTTCCGCACTCCTGTGGTATCTGGTGGGAATGGGATCATCGATCATCTTTCGCCAAAGTGCCGTATCTGCTCTCATTGCGCTTGCACTGTGGCTGTTCTTCATGATCTTCTGGCCGATGATCTCGCAATTGCTTGCTTATGCGATGGGAGGTGGAGACAGTTTCAGAACCGCCAATCTGCAAGTGGTGCTTGGGAGAATCTCTCCGTACCAGCTCTTTCTTGAATCGTCCTTGGCAATTCTCAATCCTTCTACCCGATCGTTGGGAGTTGTCTTGTTCTCCCAACTCGAAGGTGCCATCATGGGAAGTGCCCTTCCTTTTGGACAGAGCATGCTGTTGATCTGGCCTCACCTCACCGCTTTCCTGGCATCCATCATCATGGTATTCACGCTTTCTTACATATTGTTCCAAAGAAAGGAAATTCGTATGTAGATAATTTGGAGAGCCACCCCGAAGGGGGCTCTCCTCATATCCCAGCTCACTTGTTGACGGTACCGTACCTGTTCAGATACCCACTCTTTGAGAACCTGATCCAATACGAGCCGGAACTGAGGGCGGCTGCGAAGAGGATCCGGTATTCGTATGGATACGGTTCAGAAAAGGTGAAAATCTTGCGTACCCCATTGGCATCGAAGATGGTGAAATCTGCACCAAGCAAGCCAGAGACCAGATTCGCATCGGAAGCATCATCAGTGGTGTTTTTCACTTGCATCAATATGTCGTTTGACGAACCTCCAAAACCTCAAGATACAAGGTTGTCCCGCTCCAGGCCTGGAAGGTCACATCTTCACTCGTCTCAAGAAGGGTTTCCTCCTCATCCAGTGAGATGGTGAAATGGTAGGTTCCTGAAATCGTGGCTGCAGTCTTCCCCAATACCGCCAAGGTGATGGAGGTGTCTGTTTGGCTGAGCAACCCCAGATGCACCGAAGTATCGGAAGTATCCTTGATGGAAAAATAGAACGTTCCGGAATCAAAGGTGATGGCATTCGGCATCACCACCGATTCGATGGACTTGGAAAAGGTGATGGTCACGGTGTCTTGGGTTGTCGTGACACTGCTGATCTCAACATCAAAAGGATTCGTGCCATCCTCACATCCTGTGAACATTGTAATCAACAAACATACAACACACGCAAATACTATAACTCTTGTCATATCAGCCTCCTTGCTCCTTGCATTCTCTATTAAAAGCATAGGAGGAATAGTTGGCTAGACAATATTTCAATATTGTATAAATAAGCAGATTTTCAAATATATAATTGCTTACTTGTAATGATTTAT
>JAAYQY010000184.1 GCA_012519125.1 Spirochaetales bacterium | reverse complement strand
CGAGGGAGCCAAGGCGAGCGAGATTATCAAGCACTATCTGCTGCTTGATACCGCCTTGTGCTTCAGGGTGAGCATATTGGAAATCACAACCACCACAGATGCCCCAGTAAGGACAGGGGGGATGGATGCGTACATCGCTGGCCTCAACGATGCTGGTCACTTCTCCGATGGCGTAGCCAGGCTTCTGTTGTATAATCTTGGCTTCAACCACTTCGTTTTCCAATACCTCAGGGATGAAAAGTCGCTTTCCCTCATCGGTTGTGGACAGACCATCCCCTCCTTGGACCAGCTTCTCAATGCGGTAAGGCATCACCGAGCTCCTTCACATAGGTAGCAATGAGATCGATCCCTCGCTGCCAGAAAGCAGGATCGGCAAGGTCGATGCCCACCGTTGAGGCAACCTGACGGGCATCAAGGCTGCCGGCAAGCGAGAGCACCTGGTTGTACTGCTCACTCGTCAGTCCCAGCTGATACAAGCCGAGTGCAAAGAGTTGTCCAAAGGCGTAGGGATAGTTGTAATAAGATAAGTCCGAGGAGTAGTAGTGTCCCTTGACCGCCCACATATAGGGGTGTTTGACCACCAGAGCAGGGCCATACGTCCGATCCTGAGCCTCCTCCATGAGCGAGCAGAGCTCAGAAGCACTCAACTCCCCTTCCACCCTTCGCTCGAAGACGGCTGACTCAAAATAGAAGCGGCTGAGAATATCAACACAGACTTGGCAGGCTTCCTGAAGGAAATGCTCCACCAACACCAGGCGCGCAGAACCATTGCTCTTCTCCAAGGCGCCTTGGAAGACGAGGAATTCACTGAAGATTGAGGCTGTTTCAGCCAACGTCATCGGATACGTCCTGAGAAGATTACTCTTCTTCAGCACCACATGGTCGTGCCAGGCATGTCCCAGCTCATGAGCCAAGGTGGAGACCCCTCCATAGGAGTAGTCGAAGTTGGCCAGGATCCTGCTCTGCTGTGCCAAAGGGAAGGCCGTATCATAGGCTCCCCCCACCTTGCCCTTTCGGCTTCCTGCATCAATCCAACGTTGGGCGAAAGCCTGATCAGCAAAGGCCCCCATCTCGGGAGAGAAGGCAGTGAACTGCTGGACGATGAGAGCGTGAGCTTCCTCGTAGCTATAGTGGCTCTCCTCGCTCCCGATGGGTGCGAAGAGATCATAGAAAGCACAACCTTCCAGCTGCAAGTGAGCAGCCTTGTGCTTGAGATACGTACGGAATAGCGAAAGATTTTGCTCGATGGTGGTAATCAGGGCAGAGAGTACCGGTCGGTCGATCCTCGACTGGCTGAGTGAGCGATCCAAAGGAGAGGCATATCCTCTGCGCCCATCCAGAGAGACCGTTGTTCCCTTCACCCCGTTGAGCGCAGCAGCAAAGGGTACCTCGTATGTCTTCAAGAGCGAGAGCTCCTGCTCGAAAGCGAGCTTTCGAACATCTCTGTCAGCACTGCTTGCCTCGTTGCGCAGCTCTACCAACGTCTTGCCCTGGCTCTGGATGCTTGAACCCATGGCCTCCTGCAGACGGGAGAAAGCATCGGTTCCAGACCGGGCAAGATCGGAAGCGAGGGCTTCCAGCTCGCTGTCCATCTGATGAGCCTGCTCAAAGAGCAACTCGGAGAGCACAAAGCGGTAGGAAGCCAAGTCCCCTCCCTCACCACATCGCTTGGCAATCTCCTCGGATCGGGAAGCAAGAAAGTTGCGGAAGGAGACCTCAAGGTGCTGCACCACCAGAGAAGCCTCTTCCACCTGTGCAGTGGCTTTCAGATAGCGTTCATTGGCTGTATCGGTGGTCAAGCAGGCAGAGCTGTATGCCTCAAGGGTCTCCTGATAGTCAAGAATCACTTCATACTCCCTGACACAGGAGGAGAGCTCGGCCTCAGGACGTGTGATGGTTGCCTCCAAGGCCTTGGAGCGGGTGGTCATGACACGAAGGTCTTCAAGAAACTCCTTGCTGTCGACAGCAGGATAGATGGGGCTCAAGTCCCAGGTAGGCAGATTGTGCATGGTGATGTTCTCCTTCTACAGGTTCAGCTCGTACTCGGCAATCTTGTTGATGAGGGTCCTTCGGCTGATTCCCAACTCCTCAGCAGCACGGGTGCGGTTTCCTTCCCAACGGTGGAGCGCCCTGATAATGGCATCGATCTCCACATCCTTCAAGCTCTTCGCCTCGCTGACTTGCGCTGCCTTTGGTTCATCCTTAGTCTGGGTATGCAAAGAAACGGAGCCTCTGAGATCCAGGTCATCAACACCAATCTCTTCGGCATTGGCGAAGATGACCGCACGCTCAAGGATGTTCTCCAGTTCCCGCACATTGCCGTAGAACTCATGGTTGCACAAAAGTTGGAGTGCATCGGCACTGAAACCAGAGACCCTGCTTCCCATCTGACGGTTCAAACGCTTGAGAATTCCTGCAGCAAGCAAGGGAATATCCTCCCTGCGGTCCCGTAGCGGGGGAATGATAATCCTGACAACATTCAAGCGATAAAAGAGGTCCTCGCGGAACTTCCCTTCCCGTACCTGTTGCTCGAGGTCCTTGTTCGTGGCCGCTATGATGCGGGCATTGATGGGCATCGCCGAAGTACCGCCAAGGCGGGTGATTTTCCGCTCCTGCAGAACCCTGAGTATTTTCACTTGCAACGAAAGGGGCATATCACCGATCTCGTCCAAGAAGAGCGTACCCCCGCTGGCGAGTTCAAACATACCGGTCTTGCGATTGGCGGCTCCCGTAAAAGCCCCCTTTTCGTAACCGAAGAGCTCGCTTTCCAGCAGGTTCTCAGGAACTCCACCAATATTGATCGCCACAAACGGACCATCTTTGACCGGACTGCAGGCATGAATTTCGCGTGCCACCACTTCCTTTCCGGTGCCGCTCTCACCGGTAATGAGTACCGTAGAGTTGGTATCACTGATTTTAAAGATGATCTCCTTGATCCGCTTGATCGAAGCACTCTCACCCACAAAAATCTGCTTGTCATCCTCGTT
>JAAYQY010000183.1 GCA_012519125.1 Spirochaetales bacterium | reverse complement strand
CCGGTGACATCAAACTTGTCCCTGTCACGAGCCGCCAGTTCCATTGAGCCAAGCGTATTGACCTCCACCTCCACAAGCTGGAGGGCTTTCACTTCCACCCCGTTCACGGCAACCGTCTTGTTGTCCACGAGGACGGTATGCTGCTTTCCGATGAAGAAGAGAAACACGGAGAAGACGAGAATGAGCGCAATCGCTGCGGTCCGTATCCAGAACGTCCTGGTAAGATTCAGTTTCATACGGTTTCCTCCTGTTCTGCTGCCAGCACCAATCCGGCAAGACCTCGGTCACGCTTCTTGCGTACCTCATAGAGGACGAGCGAAATCGTGATGACTCCGTAGGAGACGAATACACGGAAGTACTCACCAAGCTGTGCCTGACCGATGAGGTTCTTGCCTGCCATCGGGGAGACGATGAACATCAGGTGGAAGAGGATGACACCCAAGAAGACGTTTCGGATGTTTGCCTTCGCAACCGTGGCACCACCAACCAGCAAGGCAGCGACACTGAACATGCCAATCTGCATGTGACTGTTGTAGGTATTCAGCGTACCGATGTTCTGCAAGTAGAGGATCATGCCATATCCAGCGAATACCGTGGAGATGATGATGGAGATAATCCTGGTGTGCTCCACTCTGATGCCTGCAGCCCGTGCCACTTCCATGTCCTGTCCTACTGCCCGCATATCCTGTCCAAGCTTGGTCTTCTTGAACCAAAGCACGAAGAGACAGAGCAGAGCGATGACTGCAAAGGTCACCAAGGGGATGGGAATGCCGAAGAGCCGAATCGTCAAGAGGTTGTCCAAGGACTTGCGGATCCCGATCAGATTGACCGTATTGCGGATACCATAGCCACGGGGAAGGACCAGTGCGTTTGACCTTATCGGAATGATGGCACCCATGCCATACAGGACGATCATCTGGTAGATACCATTCATGAAGAAGCCGATGATGTAGCTGGTGACCATCTCACGGCCTTTTGCCAAGTTCAGTATCTTTCCACACCACCAGCCCAAAAGGATGGAAATCGGGGTGGAGATGATCATGGCAAGCAGCATACCCGGAATTCCGGCTATACCCCAGTCGCTGATGAAGATCAGACCTATCTGGCCTGCCATAGCACCGAGCGTCATTCCGAAGTTCAGTCCCATACCGGCAAGGATGGGAATCAACAAGCTTACAATCAAGAAAGAGTTTCGGGCGATACGGACAATAACCTCACTTACCAGGTAATTGGCCGAATAGCCACTGAGAGGAATCCCGAACGCACAAATGATGAGGAACAGGATAGGAACGGTGTTGTTGCCCATGAATCGAAGTACTTTCTGGGTTTTGGTCATATGCAGCGTCATCGTACAGCCTCCGTTTTTCTCGTCAAGGCGTACAGGATCATTCCATTGGAGACCACGATCCTGATGACCTCGCTCATGTCGGTGTGAATCATGGAGTTCATCACCGAAGGCGTCATGGTTACAATCCCCTGGAAGAGGAATGTTCCCACCACGACATTCAGGATGGAGGCCTTATTCACTGAGGCTCCTCCGATGAGGATGGCTGAAACTGCTGGCAGGGCCATATAGAAGGGCCCCATATAGAGCTGGATGAACCCGAAACTCTGCTGATACACCAGAATACCCATGGCACCAAGCCAGGTCGACATCACCACACTCAAGGTCCTGATCTTGTCGACGTTGATGCCACTGGCACGAGCAAACACGGGGTTTGATCCGACTGCGGTCATCGCAGTTCCTGTCTTTGTGTGCAGGAAGGCCCAGATGATGAATGCAAGCAAGGCAAAAAACAGAATCATACCGGTAGGAATGAGCAGGTGATCACTCAGCCTGATCGACAGGAAGTCGTTCAGAACATGCAGGTAATACCCTTCCACACTGATGGTGGTACGAAGGCCTGAGCCGCTGTACCCCCAAACCATGGTAGGATTGCTGAACGGGAGCAAGAGCCACATGATGCACATGAAGGCCACACTGGAGAATCCCACATAGGTGGCGATCATCATCTCACCACCCTTGACCCTGTTCAGCAACTGTCCATACCCCCATCCAAGGATGACGGCAAACGGGGTTGCAAAGAGCATGGCAAGCAGGAACGAGGTGGGACCGGGAATGTTCACCTGCAAGGAGATGGTAGCTCCAAGCAAGCCTGCAATGATGCCAAGCGGAAGGCCGAAGTTCAGGCCACACCCACTATGAATCATCGGCACCATGGCGAGTACCATGACAGCATTCATCCCGAACCTGTTGAGTGTATCAGAAAGGCTGGTCCCCACATTCACTCCCACAAAAGGAGCAAGAATGAAAAGAACCAACAAGAACAACGCAATGATGACTCGTGGAAGTCCAAAGGACGTCACCATGCCCTTGACTGAAGAAGTCAGCTTCTCTATGGTCATACGCTCCCTCCTTCTTGCAAGGCACTGGTCTGGCCAACCATGAGAAGGCCGAACTGGGCACTATCAGTAGTTGCCGGCAAAATCCCAAACACTTTTCCATCACTGATGATGGCAATCCGATCACAGATAGCCCGGAGTTCTTCCAATTCACTGCTGATCATGATAATCGTGGTACCACTCTCCTCGTTGTACTTGCGAAGCGCTTTGAGAACCAGAGATTTGGCGCCAATATCAATTCCTCGGGTAGGCTCACTGACAAACAGCAGTTTGGGGGCCACCGCAAACGCTTTTGCAAGACAGACTTTCTGCTGATTGCCTCCACTGAGTTCCTTCGCTTTCTGCTTGGTGCTCGTACAACGGATTTCCATCTGCTTCACGTAATTGCTTGTTTCAGCCTCGATTGCATCCTGGTCGCGCCATTTGATGGCTCCCCCAAGATATTTCTTCAAATACTTCTCCTGCACTTGCATGGCGGTGAAGGAGATGTTCCACTCAAGCGTCTCATCCAGCAACAGGCCCACTCCACGACGGTCTTCACTGACGAACGCCATACCAGCATTCAGGAAGTTGCGGGGATTGTTCAGGTCGATCTGCTTGCCTTCGAAGGTAATCTTGCCTCCAGCAGGAAAGAGTCCCATCGCCCCATTGGGGATTCCCAGCTTGCCCTGCCCTGCCATTCCTCCGATGCCCAGGATCTCACCTTGGTGTACATTCAGATTGACATTGCGGACTACTTCACCGGGCATATCAACCCAAAGGTTCTCCATGGAGAGAATGACCGGCTTGTTTGCATAATCGAAATCACGAGCTTGGCGCTGTGCAGTATTGACATCACGTCCAACCATCCAACGGGCGATATCGGTGATTACGACGCCTTCAGCCGGTACCGTCTTGATGATCTTGCCATCACGCATGACCATGATCGTATCACATACATCCAGGATTTCCTGAAGGCGGTGGGTAATGAAAATGATGGCAATCCCCGTTTCACTGAGCTTGCGCATGGCATGAAGCAGGCTGTCAGCCTCCTGCTCGGAGAGCACTGCAGTCGGTTCATCCAACACCAACAGTTTGATGCCCTCGGTCACCGAGGTCGATTCCTTGCTCAGTTCCCTGGCGATTTCGGTGAACTGCTTGTGTCCGACCGGCATCTGGGAGACTACCATCTCCGCATCAAGAGGAACATTGAGCCGAGCGATGGCACGCTTGGAAATCTCTTCCATCTCGCTTCGGTCAAGAATGTTCATTCGCTCCCCGAACACTTCAGAGAGCCACGTATACTTCAAAGGTTCCCGATTAAGCAGGATGTTTTCAGTAGCAGTGAAATCGGGCAACAGGGAAAACTCCTGGTGCACCATACCGATACCTGCAGCCAAAGCATCAATGGGGGATGCAAACTGCACCTTCTGTCCGTTGATCAGGACATCCCCTCCGTATCCACCGGTCTGATGGATCTCATCCATACCGAAAAGAATCTTCATCAATGTGGATTTTCCGGCACCATTCTCACCTACCAGCCCCAGGATCTCTCCTTTCTTCAGGGCAAAGTTGATGTCGCTGAGCACTTGGTTACCGAAAAAGTCCTTGCTGATGTGTTTCATCTCCAGCAACGGCACTTCATTCTCATTCATCTATTCTATCCTTCCAAACATGGTTATGGCTCTTGTCTCCACAGAGACAGACAATAGTGACAACCACGTTCCTTAAAAACACGCCTATAAACGGTGATAAAGGGGGAGAGTAGCACTCTCCCCCCAATGGATGCAATACGAAAACCTTATTTGATGGAGAAATACTTCTCGGGAACAACGAGATCTGCGTTGCCCATGTAGCCCTTGCCCATCATATAGGTGTCCTGATAAATCAGGATGTGGTTGCGAGCGCGTACGCCGGTGTTGACATCGGTGTAGAATGCGCCGTTCCACTTGGCACCAGCGGTGTACTTGCCGTAGGCCTTCATGATGTCAGAAAGCTTGAGCAGTTCGCTCTCGCCCTTGACAACGTTGATGGCATGCTGGCCAAGACCAGCGGTGCTGGTGTAACCATAGGAGTAAGCCCAGGTACCGAAGCGGCCTGCGCCACCCTTTGCGACGACAGAAGCTTCAACCTTCTTGAGGATTGCGGTAAAGTCGCCAGCCTCAGCAGAAAGGTCGATGCCCAGAGCGCCGGGATAACCCATCAGCGGGCTGGGGAGGTCTGCTTCGATGAAGTACCCACCATAAGCGAGCAGCTGCTTGAGCAGGGGCTCGGTGTGAGCATCATTGGTGCAGAAGAATGCAGCGTTCTTGCCATAGCTCTCAATCCAAGCGGGCACCTTCTCGAGGATGTACTGCTGTGCACCAGCAACACCAACGTCGGAGGTCGGATCGGGAGCAGTCTCGAGGACGAACTCCATGCCCAACTCTTCACAGGTGGCGCGCATGATGGCGACGCGGCGGCTCATGGTCTCATAGCTGAGGTGTCTGGGGAAGGAGATGTGCACGAACGTGTCGCAACCGAGTTCATGGGCGGTGCGGATGATCAGATAACCGCGGGCTACGAAGTCGTTGTTGACAGCGAGATCGGCAGCGGTCTGGATTACACCCGGGTCCTCGTGTGCTTCACCAGCGATGGTGATGATGTCGGGTCTCTTCTCCTTGACACGGCGGAAAGCCTCGGTGGTGCCAGGGATTGCCTGGTTGACGATGATGGCCTTCATCTTCGGATCATCGGCAAGACCGGCGATGACGCTGATGGTTGTTTCAGCCTCATCCATGAAGTTGTCAGGATAGGTGACATGCTGGATGATGCCACCGCTGGAGGCAGAACCATATTCGCTGATCAGCCTTTCAGCACCACGGAGGTCATCTTCGGACTGAGATACGGTACCGGTGACCACGCCAACATGGAAGTCAGTGGCAGCAGGTGCAGCCGCAGGGGCTTCCTGTGCGCCTTGTGCAAACAGGAATCCTGTTGCCAAGAGAACACAAAGAATCAGAGCAAAGGTCTTTTTCATTTCTACTTCTCTCCTTACGTAGGAATATTTCCTAGTCCTAATGATACGGAAAAGAATCGATCAGCGCAAGGAAAGATTGTTTTTTTATGCACTTAGGTGCAAAACAACTGCATAGTTATAGAAAAAGGACACAAGCGGGGCCTGTATCCTTTCACATATGCCATCAAGTGTATGAATTATTGTGCTGCTTGTTGTCTTCGAACCTCATACAACAGGATGCCTGTAGCCACCGATACATTGAGGGAATCGATGTGGCCGGTCATGGGAATGGTCACCATGTGGTCACACAGTTTCTGGGTTAGCTGGCCGATTCCCTTGCCTTCATTTCCCATGACAAGCACGGTTCTCTTGGGGAATACCGTATTGTAGACGGCCTGTCCGTTCATGGCAGAACCATACGCCCAGAAACCCTGGCTCTTCAGATACTCAAGTTCCCGGTTCAGGTTGGTGACCGTCGCAATGGGAACATAGTGAGCGGCTCCAGAGGAGACCTTCACCACGGTGGTATTGGCCTGAGCACTGCGTCGTTCAGGTATCACCACCAGCGAGACCGAGAACTGGTCAGCCGAGCGCAGGATGGCTCCAAGATTCTGTGGATCGGTAATCTCATCAAGCAGCAAGACCAAGGCTCCTTCGTCTTCCTTGAGTCTGGAACAGAACTCTCTGACTGAGAGGTTCTGGATCCGTGCCTGGCTACCCTTGGTAGGCACCATCAAATCAAGAACAGCACCACGATGATCGGCTTGGTCAACCATCCGATCCATCTCAACCTTGGCAATCTTCTTGACGATGACCTTTCCCCCGGTGAGTTGAGCCTGGCGCTCCAAAGCTTGGGTATGCGCTCCCATCCCTCGTGATATATACAGTACTGACCCTGAGACAGCTCTCTTGAGCCCCTCTTCTATTGCATGAACGCCGATGATTTTCTCACCCATGTAGTGCTCCTCGTGTGTTGGACAGCAGGGCTACCATCCGGTAGCCCTGTCAAGTAATCGTTATTCTTCAAATGGAACTGGATTCGGGCTGGTATCTTCACCCAACGCATCCGAAAGTTCCTGCATAAGTTTCTTGGCCTTCATTCCCAACCGTTTGGGAACCTGTACCATCACCTTGATGTACATATCACCCCGGTCTGTGGAGTTGAGTCTGGTAACTCCCCGCTCCCGAATCCTCAGCATCTTTCCGCTTTGGATTCCTGAAGGAATATTGACCTTGATGGATTGTCCGTCGATGGTCGGGACCTGAATCTCAGCACCAAGGGAGGCTTGGGTGATGGAGATCGGAATCTGGCAGAACAGGTCGTAATCCTGCCGAATGAAATATTTGTGGGGTTTGACGTTGATGTAGACATACAAGTCACCGGATGGTCCACCGTTTGCACCGGCATCGCCCATTCCCCTAAGCACTACGCGGCTACCGGTATCCACTCCTGCAGGAATGGTAACCTTGACCTTCTGCTGTTTGCGCTTAAGGCCTGTACCATGACAGGAACCACAGGGATTCTCGATGACATGACCGCTGCCGTTACAGGTAGGACAGGTACTGGCAATGGCAAAGAACCCACTGTTTCTCCTGACCTGTCCGCTTCCATTGCACGTAGGACAGACTTTTGTCCCACTCCCGCCGGCCGATCCTGATCCATGACACTCTTCACACCCTACCTGGTGTGAATAGGCAACTTCGACTTTCGTCCCGAAGACTGCATCCTTGAAATCAATATCAACATCATAGCGCAGGGAAGATCCTGCCTCAGGTCCACGCTGACCACCACGGCCTTGTGACCTTCCGCCTCCTCCAAAGAAGGAACTGAATATATCCTCAAACCCACCACCACCAAAACCACCGCCAAAGATATCACTGAAATCACGATAGACATTGGAGTAGTCGTGTCCGGCACCATTGGCACCATCGATACCCGCAAAGCCGTACTGGTCGTACATCTTGCGCTTCTTCTCATCTCCGAGGACATCGTAGGCTTCCGTAGCTTCCTTGAAGCGTTCTTCAGCCGCCTTATCCCCGGGATTCTTGTCCGGGTGGTTGGCAATCGCCAGCTTGCGATATGCTTTCTTAATTTCGTCCAGTGCTGCAGTCTTCGAGACTCCAAGCACTTCATAGTAATCACGTTTCGCCACGATGCGACTTCCTTAGAACAATTTGGGCTGAGAAACATCATGTCGGCCGAAGCCGACATGATGTTAAGCCGTAACGGTATACTACCCTGTTACCGACTCCTTAGTCTACGACTTCGAAGTCTGCATCCTCTGCATCCTTGGGACTCTTCTTCGGAGCCTCCTCAGAAGCAGCAGATTCCTCACCCTGGGATGCCGATGCATCGCCACCCTGGGCTGCACTCTGCTTGTAGACCTCTTCAGCAAGCTTGTAAGAAGCCTGTTGCAGCGTCTCGCTCTTGGCCTTGATCTCTTCTGCAGAAGCGCTCTGGTTCTCCATCACGCCCTTAAGGTCAGCAATTGCCTGCTCGATCTTAGCCTTGTCATCGCTTCCGATCTTATCCCCAAACTCCTTGAGGGACTTCTCGGTGGAGTAGATCAGGCTGTCTGCTTCGTTGCGGGCATCGATACGGGCGCGTTCGCGCTTATCTTCCTCAGCATGAACCTCAGCCTCACGCACCATCTTCTCGATGTCTGCGTCGGAGAGACCACCAGAGGATTCAATGCGAATCTTCTGCTCCTTCCCGGTTCCGAGGTCCTTTGCAGAGACATGCACAATACCATTGGCATCGATGTCGAAGGTAACTTCAATCTGAGGAACGCCACGAGGAGCGGCAGGAATGCCGATCAGGTCGAACTTGCCAAGCGTCCTGTTCTGGGATGCCATCTCACGCTCACCCTGCAGGACATGGATGCTCACCGCAGTCTGCCCATCGGCAGCCGTGGAGAAGATCTGGCTCTTGCGGGTTGGGATCGTGGTATTGCGTTCGATCAAACGAGTGCAAACACCACCAAGGGTCTCGATACCCAGTGAAAGCGGAGTTACGTCCAGAAGCAAGACATCCTTGACCTTGCCACCGAGGATACCACCCTGAATTGCAGCACCCATGGCAACCACTTCATCGGGGTTCACACCCTTGTGGGGTTCCTTGCCGAAGAGCTCGCGAACCATCGCCTGGACAGCAGGGATTCTGGTGGAACCACCAACAAGGATCACCTCATCGATGTCAGCAGCACTCAGACCGGCGTCACGAAGAGCGTTTTTGACCGGAAGCTTGGATCGCTCGATCAGGTCAGCAACCAGCTGTTCGAACTTTGCACGGGAGAGTGTCATCTGCAGGTGCTTCGGACCGCTTGCATCAGCGGTGATGAACGGCAGGTTGATATCGGTGCTGGTCGAGTTGGAGAGCTCGATCTTTGCCTTCTCAGCTGCCTCGCGAAGTCTCTGCAGTGCCATCTTGTCACTGGACAAGTCAATAGCATTGGACTTCTTGAATTCGGTGATCATCCACTCGATGATTCTCTGGTCGAAGTCATCTCCGCCAAGGTGAGTATCCCCGTTGGTGGACTTTACTTCGAATACGCCGTCACCCAGCTCAAGGATGGAGATATCAAACGTACCACCACCAAGGTCGTAGACAGCAATCTTTTCTTCCCTGTTCGTATCCTTGCCCAAGCCATAGGCCAAAGCTGCTGCAGTAGGCTCGTTCACAATGCGCTTGACATCGAGGCCTGCAATCTTGCCTGCATCCTTGGTAGCCTGTCTCTGTGCGTCGTTGAAGTAAGCGGGCACCGTGATGACAGCTTCGGTTACACTTTCACCAAGGTAATCTTCGGCAGTCTTCTTCATTTTCTGCAAAATTGCAGCAGAGATCTCCTGTGGGGAGTAGGACTCTCCACGAATCTCAACTTTCATTTCATCGCCGTTTCCGGCTACTACCTTATAAGGAATCTTGCCCAGCTCAGAGGGTACTTCGTGGTACTTTCTGCCCATGAAGCGCTTGATGGAATACACGGTATTCTCAGCATTGGTCACCATCTGGTTCTTTGCTGGCTGACCAACAAGGCGGTCGCCCTTTGAGGTGTATCCAACAATACTGGGAGTGGTCCGCTGTCCTTCGCTGTTTGCGATGACAACAGGATCATTTCCTTCCATAACTGCGACGCAGCTATTGGTGGTTCCCAAGTCAATTCCAATAATTCTTCCCATGATATATTTCTCCTCTCCAAATTAGCTCATTATCAATCACAATAGTGTGGGTATTCCCCACGTGCCTAAGGTACTCATACCTATACCAAACGTCAAACGTTTGGCTTGCCGACTTTTACCTTTGAGGGCCTGAGAACCCTTCCATGCAACTTGTAGCCTACGATGTACTCTTCCATGACGGTTTCTGTCTCCAAAGAGTCATCGACTACCACCTGGTATGCTTCATGCTCGGAAGGATCAAACTCCTTTCCTACCGCATCAATACGCTCCAGACCCCAGTTCTTCTCCAAGGTGGAGAGCAGTTGGGAATTGACCATGACCACCCCGTCATGCACTTTGGCATACTCTTTGGTGGACTCTGCTGCTTCCAAAGCACGATTGAAATCATCAAGTGGTTGAAGAAGATCCTTGATCAGGTTCTCATTTGCAAACCTTACTGCATCTTCCTTGTCCCGAATCAAACGTTTCCTATAGTTCTCAAGATCTGCACGATCGCGAAGCATCTGCTCTTTCAGTGAAGCAATTTCTCCCTGTGCATCAGCAAGCTTTTCCTTCAATTGCACGACTTCCAACTCCTTCTTCTCAAGCTCACTCATGACCGGCTCATCCTGTTTCTGCTCCGCTCCGGTCTCTTCCTGCTTTGCCTGGACGTTCTCGTCAGCAATGACTTCTTCTCGCTGTGCTTCAGCCTTGCTTTTCTTGTCTTTCTTATCCATTCCATCCCTCAGTTTCCCATGCCCCAACCCCAAAGATTGGCACATGTCTATTTGAAAGCCTTGCACAGGGAATGTTGCACCCTGCAAGGCCATTGTTCATAATCGTGTGTAGCGTAAAGAGTAGCCCACCCCTGGGCATGCCGATAACATACTCACAGCAATGAGTAAGCGTCAAGTAGTTTTCTCGTCATCCTCATCCAAGGAAATTTCTTCTTCCTCACCCTCAGGAATATACTCAACCCAGGGTTCTTCGGGGAGCTTTTCCTCAGCTTCAGGTTCCTCCTCAGCTTCAGGTTCCTCCTCAGCTTCAGGTTCCTCATCAGCTTCAGGTTCCTCATCAGCTTCAGGTTCCTCATCAGCTTCAGGTTCCT
>JAAYQY010000018.1 GCA_012519125.1 Spirochaetales bacterium | reverse complement strand
TTCTGCAGAGCCGAAATGGCCCCTGCAGCAATATAGTCATTCGCGCAGAATATTCCATCTGTCTCAGGATGTGCATCCATGATGCTGTTGGCAGCCTCAACACCGTGGGAGAAATCGTACGCACCGAAGTAGGAGTGGGTAGGCATGCTCAGATTCAGCTCACCAACGCGCTCGGAGAACCCTTTCAGGCGATCCTGCACTGAAAGACGATCCTCAGGGCCGCATATCATTGCAGGATTGCGCATCCCGCATCCATACAAGTGTTCTGCCGCCTGATACCCCCCTGTCCGGTTGTCAGGTATGACGCTAATCATATCCGGGGTGTCCATGTTCACCGAAACAATCGGGATGTCGGAGTTCTGGATATCCAGGTTGAACTCCTTCCAGATCGGCAGGTGGTGGCAAAACAGGATTCCCTCCACCTTGTGGCTCTTCAGGAATTGGTAGGCCTTCTTCAGGTCATTGCCGAACTCAATGCCGGAGACGAAGAACAGTGAGTGCTGTCCCCCCGAAAGCCCGTGCTCAATACCGCGCACAATCTGGTTGACGAACGTCTCGGTGATATCGGCGGCAAGACAGCCGATGATCCCCGAAGAACCGCGTTTCATCCGTGAAGCACTCCAGGAGGGCACATAGCCCAGCTGCTCGATGGCCTCAAGCACCTTCTTCCTGGTCGCTTCCCCCACCGGGCGTTTGCCGTTCAGTGCATGCGTAACCGTGGCAGGGGAAACCCCTGCAGCTTTCGCTACATCCACGATGGTCACCGGTTCTCGCATAGCACCTCCCTTGCGTCAGTGTAAGGCCTCTTGTCTGCTTTGTCACCCTCAGAATGCAAAGCTGATGCTCTCTCCCCGTTTCAGGGAAGCAGGATTGAACTCGAACTTCCTCGTTCCGACTTTCAGGGTGAACAACCGTCCAGCAGGCTCACTTTGTGCAACTATGGTCCTGGTAACAACCACCTGGTTTTCGGAAACCTTCAATGACCAGAGATTGCAATTCTGCTTGTGCAGTTCCGTCTTCCCATCATCCTCAAAGTAGGTGGAGACCACTTCTTTTCCGGTTGTCCTGACAGGGAATACGAGGAACTCCACCTGCTCGAAAAATGCCGTTCCAAGATGGGTAAGATGGGGGGCTGTGGGAATGGCAGACCCTTCCCTGGCAAACCAGACCACCTCCCCGTTGCACGGGTAGGGGACAGTGAGGTCGCATCCACCCTCAATAGCCATCCCCGCCTTGTCATACCACCACAGGCCTTTTGGTAGATGCACTCTTGCCTCATGGCAACCCTTCTCGGTTACCAACACCTTCAGCAAGGAAGGCCCGAAGAGGGAGTGGACGGTGTCACTCTTGAGTGTTTTGTCTTCAGGGAACTCCAGATGGAGCGAGCGCTCGATCGGCTTTCCTTCCACCGCTGCCTCATACGCACAGCTGTACAGGTAGGGCATGAAGCGGTAGTGCTCCAGGATGAGGGAGCGGATGGGCTCAAGTGCAGTAGGGTACGACCATGGCTCGGTCGGAGTCCCCTCTTCCCGCCAGGAGTGCATCACAAACCTGCCCTGCAACACTGCAGACTGGCAGGAGCGAATGAGCAGCTCCTCCTCGGGGAAAGGCCCGAAGAATCCTCCCAGGTCGTGGCCGAAGTAGGGAAGGCCCGAGAGACCGAACCCGATGCCCATCAGCTGGTTGTAGTGCAGCGTCTTCCAGTCGCTGACATTATCTCCCGACCAAGTCCTTGCGAAGCGCTGGAGGCCCGCATAGCCGCTTCTGGAGTAGATCCAGGGCCGCTCATCAGGTCGTTCTTCCTTGAACGCCTCATAGCTTGCCTGAGCCATCCTGATCGGATAGAGGGCCTTGGTCTTGAACGCCTCAAGCCCCACATCCTCAAGTTCCAGCTCATTGTTGTCGTTCCAGATGCCGGTGCACCCATGGTCGAGATACTGCGCCTTGAGCTGGCTCTTCCACCACTCTTTGGCCTGGGGGTTGTTGAAGTCGATGAACGAGGCTTCCCCGCCCCAGAAGAACTCCTGGTAGGGCTTGCCCTCCTGGTCCTTGATCAAAAATCCCTTCTCCTTCAGCTCCCCATACCAGGGGTGTGAAACCAGGATGCCGGGCTTGATGTTCATGCACAGGTTGTACCCACGCTTCGAGAGCGAGGTGAGAAAGCTCTTGTGGTCGGGAAACTTCTGCTTGTTCCAGAGGAAGGCATACCGCTTTCCCTCAGCACTCTTCAGGTAGCCCGAGGAGACATACATCCCCTCACAAGGGATCTGGTGTTCCTCCACCGTGGCGAAGTACTCCAGAATCCTCTCCTTGGCATCGTCAGGCTCGGCATAGTTCATCGAGGAGCCGAAGAACCCGAAGCTGAACAGCGGGGGGAAGGCAGGGAAGCCGGTCACCCGGCAGTAGTTTTTCAGCACCTCGTGATAGGAGTTGCCCAACAGCACCACATAGCCGTACGGCCCTCCTTCCACCTCAACCGAGAAAAAGTAGGGACTCTCCCTGCCCAGGTCGAAGAGCTTGATCATGCTCTGGTCAAAGAGCAGGCCGCTGGTCACTCCTTGAGCCGGATTCACTTTCAGGAGGAAGGGGATGGACTTGTACAGGGGATCGGAGTTGGATGCATCGTAGCCAAGCGAGTCGCGGTTGAACATGGAGAACCGCCGTCCCCTTCGGTTGGGACTGCCGCTCTTGTCCCCCAGCCCATAGAACTCATCCTCAGAATCCAAGGGGAAGTTGAACCGGCTGAATGAATCCACCGACCCCTCCTTGGTGAAGCAGCGGACCTGGTAGGAGGGCAGGACCGTATCGGCTGTGCCGACACGTCCCCCATGGGCAAGCCTGCCCTGGTGCCAGACGCTTACCAAGGCATGCTCCTTCTCCAGCACCACCCGGCTTTGGCCGCAGGTGAGGATGTATGCTTCCTTCTCTTCCTTGATCAGGACAGGATCACTGGTATCCAGATGCGTTGCCGGTTCGGTTATGAAGTCACTTGCTTTCTCCAAGGTCTTGTCGATGGTGATACCGAAAAAATCGTAGGAGACCTTGATGATCTCAGAGGAGAGAAAGGCAAGGGTGACCGAACCTCCCTCTCCGATGGCGACTACGGTAGAGGATGATGCAAGGGTGCAGGTCCTGAGATTGCGGATGACATGTTTCATAACTTATCCTTTGACTGAGCCGGCTGCAATGCCGGAGAAGAAGAATCGTTGGAAGGCGAGGAAGACGACGATCACGGGGATGATGGCGATGGTTGTCATTGCCAGCAAGTCCGACCAGTTGATCTGCAGCTGGCCGACGAAGTTCGCCAACGCCTGCTGGATTGTCTGCTTGCGATTGTCGGTGATGACGATCAAGGGCCATAGGTAGTCGTTCCAACGCCACATGAAGCTGAAGATGGCAATGGTTGCCACAATGGGCTTGCTCATCGGCACGATGAGGCGGAAGAAGATGGTGTGCTCACGCGCACCATCGATGCGTGCCGCTTCGATCAGTGAATTTGGCAGGGTGACCAGGTACTGGCGCGCAAGGAAGACCCCGGTGGGAGTTGCGGCGGGAGGGATGATGATGCCCCACAGCGAGTTGAGCATCCCCAGGTTCTTCAGCTGCAAAAAGATCGGGATCATGATGACCTGCAAGGGGATCATGAGGGTGGCGATCATGATGGTGAAGATCACATCCCGTCCCTTGAAGATGTACTTGGCCAAGGCATAGCCTGCCATGAGGTTGATCAAAACTGTCAGGGCTGTCGATACCACCGCCACGAATACCGTATTGGAGAAGTAGACGGGGAAGTTCCCTGCCCTGAGGGATGATTGGTAGTTCTGTATGGTCCAGTCTTTGGGGATGAAGGTCAGCGGGACGCGGAAGAGCTCGCTCTGCGGCTTGAACGAGGAGAGGACAACCCAAAGCACTGGTAGCAGGGTGGAAAGCGCCAGAAGCACGAGCAGTGCATACTGAAGGATGGAGAGGGTTTTCTTCTTATTCATAGCTCTTCTCCTTCCCGCTCACCTTGAACTGTACGACGGTGAAGAGGCTGATGATGATCATCAATACGATGGACATGGCACTGGCGTAGCCCAACCTGTCCTCCAGGAAGGCTACCTGGTAGACCTGCTGGACGATGAACTTTGTCGCATAGCCAGGGCCTCCCTTGGTCATGACTGCTATCAGCTCATAAGCCTTGAAGGAGGCGATGGTGGCAAGCACCAATACCACCAGCAGGGTGCTTCTGAGCAGCGGCAGGGTGATGGAGACGAAGGTGCGTGGGGCTGAGGAGCCATCGATGGTGGCTGCCTCGTAGAGCTCGGTGGGGATGGCCTGCAACCCTGCGATGAGGATGACCATGTAGTACCCGGCCTGGGCCCAGATGGAGACGGTGATGATGGAGACCATCGCAAGCTTGCTGTCGGTAAGCCAGCGCACCCCATCCCCGCCCATGGTGCGCAAGAGGTAGTTAATGATGCCCATCTCATCGCCGAGGATGAACCGCCATGCGATACCGACGGTGATCATACTCAAGAGGCTGGGGATGTAGAAGAGCGATCGGAAGAGCTTTTCTCCCTTCAGGGAGTTCTTATGCAGTAGCATGGCAAGCATCAGTGCATAGACCATGATCAGGCTGACGGTGAACAGCGAATACACCAGGGTATTGCTGAAGGTTTTCCAGAAAACTTCGTCGCCGAGCAGTTCGGAGAAGTTTGCAAGGCCGATGAACCGTGGCTCGGTGAAGACCCCCCATTCGGTGAAGGACATACGCAGTCCCTGGATGGCGGGGATGATTATGAAGGTGGCGAAGATCAGGATGTTGGGAAGCAGGAAGAGCAGCGGAGCCGCTGTCTGGTGAAAGTTTCCCTTGGTGTGTGCTTTCATACGATGCCTATGGGACAGGCCAAGGCCTGCTTTGTTTGATGATCGACCTCCCCCTCCTGATGGAGGAGGGGCCGATATCCGATTCACTGTTACTTGAAGTAGGTTGCACCCCTGCTGTCAACGTTGGCCACTGCCTGCTCGGCGGTGATGTTGCCCAACAATACTTCCACGATCTGCTCGCGGATGTAGGTGGTAACCTTGCTCAGGTTGGTATTCTTCCACTCGTTGGCGGTGT
>JAAYQY010000182.1 GCA_012519125.1 Spirochaetales bacterium | reverse complement strand
CGTCAGCGGGTCTTCTCTGGAAAATGCTTCGGGTATTGGTATCCGGTTCCTTGAAGATGCTCATGATCAACAACTCTTCCAGTGCACTGAGAAGGCCTACGATGACCAGCAGCGCAACGAAGAGACCCGTGCCGGTGAGCAGAATCAGACAGATGGAGACCACCACCATCACCCCAGTCAGCTTGTTGCCATAGGTATGCAACGAGTAGATGCGCCCGTTTCTCAGCTTGCTGACTACCAACGTAAGCGTCTTTATCACGAAGATGGCGAATATCCCTCCCAGATACGGTTGGATCAGGGGCATCTGGTAGCGGATCACATACAGGGTGAGGGCGCTGTAGTAGACCAAATCCCCCAAGGAGTCCAAGCGCGCACCCAAGTTGCTCTCACAGTGGAATCTGCGCGCCAAGTACCCATCCAGGACATCGGTGATGCCGCATAGCACAACCAATGAGAAGAGGAGGACAGGATACGTTGAAATGAAGAACAAGGCAAAAGCCAGCACGATTCTGGAAAGAGACAGGATATTGGGAATGCTCGCTACAACACCCATGCTGATACTCCTGGGTACATCATACCAGAACAATCAGCAACGGCTTAGTATTCGGTTTACGAAAAACACGATTTTTTTCAGAATTACTTCACACTCAGATACATCGAACCTATCGCATGACCCTCAATAAGGAGTAACCATGCGTGCAGACCGCTCATGATGTGATGGAGTTTGCTCGGCGTGTGTGCAGGTCCAAACCCAACTGTGCTGCCACCTGCTTCTGTACATCTGAGAGAGGCTTACGGTAACTGGTCAGGCTTTGACCGAAAGAGACTTCCTTGAGGCTGGAAAAAGAAAAAAGCATCTGCTCGATGGAAATGCCAGAATCCCCAAGGCCGGATATCAAATGGGATCGTATCATCTCACTTACCAGTTGCAAGAAAACCCTTCCCGGATAACAGGTCTGGTTCTGCACCTGCAGGTTCTGACAATCCTCAAAATTCAGCAGATTATCGAATCGCCGCTCGAAGGCATTGCGTTTCTCATACATGTCCAGTACTTGTTGACTGGAAAGGTCGGTGTTGGTTACCAAGGCCCAGAATCCTGCATGGGAAGCATTGAATACCTGCATTGGATCGGCAACAAGCTGTGCACGCAACTTTCCATTGCTACGCTTTCTCACCTTGAAATAGGTCTCATACAGCCTGACATGCTCCTCAACGCGTTCTTCGTTCTCCAGTTCCAGCTTGCATTGTGCCAGCAAGGAGAGCAGATTCTCCTGCTGGTTCATACGCCAAAGCTCATCGTAAAACAGATGCACATGCAAACCATCAACAGGAAGAACCGGCTCATCAATACGAAAAGCCCGAATTTCTCTCTTCTGGGCGTCAAGCAGGTGCACTCCTTTTTCGATATCCTTGCGATGACGGGCTATGCAAGCATCAAGCCAGCGTTGCCTGGTAGGAACTCGAAGCAGAAACGATCGACCCTGGTTCACCAGCTGCTCAATGCGCTCCATCGAGAAGAATCGCCGGTTCAGCATGAGAATTGTGGAAGCATCGACATCCAGATAGGAAAGCGAGGAGTCGATGGTATTCACTCCCAACATCGTACCGGAGAGGAGTTTGAAAGAGAGCGGGAAAAAACTTGCATGGTTTGTGAGCAGGACGATGGTGTTCTGCTCGAGAGCTTCACTGTCACGGTTGTATCCATACTGCAGATACGGATTATGGTTCTCATAACTGGCAACTGAGCAAAGATCAAACACCGCACAGGTTCTCTCGCTCTCTTTCTGCATCGCTTGCCATTGCCGAAGCTTCTCTGCATCAAAGAGTTGCAGGAGTTGCTGTATTTCCTGCCAATCTGAAGGTCCTGTATACAGGCCCTCTCTCCCCTCTTCCCAGTATACGGCATAGGAGAGCGGTCTTCGGGTAACCAGAAGGAACCAGGCAAGAAAGAGCAGGTGGTCGGTCGCCTCCTCGCTGAACAGGGCTTTCAGGTCACTGCGCAGTGTTGACGACGCTTCAACATACTGCTGCAGATGCCTGAGGCCAAGCGCTCGAAAATTCGGCACCACCTGGATATCGTCCTGATTCTGCTCTGCCATCTTCTGCCGATAGGTTGGATTATAGATGCGCTGTGCGGTTACCGGATCTAATTTTCCAATGCACTGCCGCTTGTGGCGTGTTTGCTTCTTCTCCGGATCCCAGTAGTGTCGATCCTCATACAGATAGGTGACATTGTTCTTTTTATTCTTGATTTCTATTACTTTTGGAGCGGATAATGTAGTAACCATGTTATAATTTATAGCATTCTTGTTAAGGTTTCTCAAGAGTAAATCATACCCTGCAAATCACTTAATCGTAACCATGTTATAATGGATACAAAAACACAAACATCTATATTATAACAAATAGCATATCTCTCATTGTTGTATCTCCCAAAAATCTGTTACAATTTCCTATCACATTCACAAAGGAGATTTCTGTGAAAAAGACAAAAAAACTATATCGTATTGTACTCTTGGTAGGCCTGCTTCTCATGCTTGTCATGCCATCGCTCGTTGCTCAGGGACAGAAAGAGGACACCGCTACCATTTCCTTTGCTGGATCGGGTGGATATCCTCCCTTCAACTACCTCACCGAAGATGGGGATGTGGCAGGATTTGATGTTGATGTAGCCCAAGAAATAGCCAACCGGCTGGGGAGAGAGCTGAACTATGTGACCACCAGTTGGGATGGTATTGTCGAAGGCCTCAGGGCAAAGCGCTATGATGGCATCCTCGGCAGCATGGGCATCACCTCAGAGCGACAGAAAGTGGTCGACTTCTCCTTGCCCTACTACTACAGCGGCCCGCAGCTCATCACCCGCAGGGATGGCACGATCAAGGCCATCGAGGACCTGACAAACAACCATACCCTTGGCTTGGTGACCGGCACAACCTTCGAACAGGATGCGACAACACTGGGCACCAAGGTCAAACTCTATGAGGATGACAACCAGACGCTGATCGAGTTGCTCAATGGCCGCATCGACGGAGTGCTTACCGACAGGATCGTGGGCCTGAACGCCATTGCAGCCTTGGATGAAGGGGATGCACTCACCTTGGTCGGTTCGGTGCTCCGCAGCGAAGTCATGGCCATAGCCTTCCATAAGGAGAACACTGCTTTGAAGGATCAGGTCAATGATGCCCTCTCTGCCATGTTCGCTGATGGAACCATGAAAGCCATCAGTGAGAAATGGTTCAATGGCGAAGATATCACCATTGAGTAAGGGAGCAAACTGACCATGCACATACTACCTTGGGATCTTACCGTCATCCCGTCGAAGTTTTTCCTCTTTGCAGAGGCAGCCCAATACACCCTGCAAATAACCTTCT
>JAAYQY010000181.1 GCA_012519125.1 Spirochaetales bacterium | reverse complement strand
TGGTTGCCATTTCCAAAAACCGCCTTCCGAAAGGCAGGTCCTTTGCTTTGTACGGTGGTGATCATCATCATGCTTTTCACCTACTATACCTCAGTAGCGAAGGACCTGCCTTTCGGAAGGCGGTTTTTGGAAATGGCAACCATCAGCCTTGGTGTTGCTGCCATATCGTTTGTGATCGGAATCCTTGTAAAACGATTCCTGGGAATTGATATCTGATGAAATACCTTGATTTTGCGGGAAAGAAGCTTTCCCAGATAGCTCTCGGCTGCGACCACTACGGTGAAACCATCGCAGAAAGCACAGCTCTTGCCCAGCTCGACATCTATGTAGAGGCAGGTGGCAACCTCCTGGACACCGCCCACATCTACGGACAGGAGAAAGCAGGAGGCCCATCCACCAGCGAAACGGTATTGGGGAAATGGATGCAAAACAACGGGCTGCGCAACAAGCTCATCGTTGCCAGCAAAGGCTGTCACCCATACAAGGAAGACATGCACAAGAGCCGAATCAATGAGAAAGACATGCTTCTGGACATCAGCCAGACCCTCGACCAGCTGAAAACCGATGTGCTCGACATCTGGTTCTTCCATCGTGACGACCTCCAGATGGGAGCGGACGAGATCATAGACCTCGCCTCCCTGTTGATCGAGAAGAAGCTCGTCAGGAACCTGGGTGCATCAAACTGGACAACAGCGCGCATCGAGCAGGCGAACACCTGGGCAAAGGCTCATAACAAAACTCCGTTTGCCATCAGCGAGATCCAATGGAGTCTTGCCCACTGTACCCCCGAAACCTGGGGTGATGACACTCTGGTCTGCATGACCGAGGAGCAGCGTCAGTGGTATGAGAAGCACAACTTCCCGGTAATGTGCTTTGCCCCCCAGGCAAAAGGACTTTTTTCCAAGGTCATCGCCGGAAAGACGGATCAACTCAGTGTGCAGGCGAAGAAGCGCTTCCTCACCCCCATCAACCTTGCCTTGGTCCCCAAGGTGGAAAAACTGGCCAATGAGTTGGGGGTGAGTCCTTCAGCCATTGCCATGGCCTATCTGACCAGCCAAAAAAATCCCACCATCCCAATTGCCGGCTCCAGCAAGGTCAATCAAATCACCGAAACCCTCTCTGGTTCCGACCTTACCCTCACCGAGGAGCATTTGGCCTACCTCAATTAAGCCGCAAATCCTCATTCCAGCCCCCTTCTAGGGGGTTTGGATGAGAATTCAACCAAAACTGCTTGCCTCTCTGAGAGCAGACTTGTAGGATGCTCTGTATGGTGCAATCACTCTCCCAAGTAGGGCTCTTTCTCTTTCTGATCGTGCTGGGCAACAGACTCAAGCACATCGGCATGTTTCATGCGAAGGAAGCGAAAACGCTCTCCAAAATTGCATTGAACGTCACCTTGCCTGCTGCAATCGTAGCGAGCTTCAACACCTTCAGCATGGACTACTCCCTCTTGATCCTCATCCTCTACGGTATCATCGCAAACCTGGTACTGATGTGTCTCTCCTACTTCGTCAACCGAAAGCAAGACAACGCCATTCGCACCTATGCTCTCTTCAACGGATCCACCTACAATGTCGGAAACTTCTCATTTCCCTTTGTACAGGCCCTCTTCGGCCCTTCTGCCTTGGTAGCTTCCTCACTCTTCGACCTGGGCAACGCCCTGATGACCACCGGCTTCATCTACTCGTTGGGGTCCTCGATAGCCGGGGGACAAAGACCCTCGGTCAAAGACCTCTCCAAGAAGCTCTTCACCTCGGTTCCCTTCATCGCTTACTTGGTGATGATCACCCTCTCCTTTGCCTCGATCAGGCTCCCTTCATTCTTGCAGGAGTGGATGCAGGCCATAGGAAAAGCGAACCCGATCATCGCAATGCTGATGGTCGGGTTCATGCTCGAAATTCGTTTTGAGCGTAGCTGGATGCACCATACGCTTCGTCTGTTGTCGATTCGGTACGGGATGGCGATCTTGTTCTCCTACTACTTCTACAGCTTTACAGCCTTCAGTCCGGTGATCAAGACCGCCCTCATCCTGGCGGTATTCGCCCCGGTCTCCTCCATCTCAGTGGCTTACACTGAGCAGGTTACAGACCAGGGCAGGCTCTCCTCCTTCACCTCCTCATTGTCGGTGATCATCAGTATCGCCTGTTACGCCTTCCTCGCCCCGCTTCTCGCTTAACCGAAGAGATAGGAGTTGAGCAGATTGTTCAGGTACTCCTGCTTTCCGCTCTTCTTCTCAATCTTCACGGTGCGACCAAGGTCTGCCAACTCAGCGAGGGTCAGCTTTCCATCCTCAAACTTCTTGCCCTCTCCCTGGTCGAAGGAAGCATAGCGCTCCTTGACAAATGAGTCGAACATGCCGTCGTCAAGAATCTTCTGGGCAACCTCAAGACCGAGTGCGAAGGTATCCATACCGCCGATGTGGGCGATGAAGAGATCCTCGAGGTCGGTGGAGTTGCGCCGTCTCTTGGCGTCGAAGTTCAAGCCGCCGTTGCCAAGCCCGCCGTTGCGCAGGATGACCAGCATGGCCTGGGTGGTCTCATACACATTGGTCGGGAACTCATCGGTATCCCAGCCGTTGATGCTGTCGCCCTGGTTGGCGTCGACACTGCCCAGCATACCGCGGTCAGCACAGACCTGCAGGTCATGACTGAACGTATGTCCAGCAAGTGTGGCATGGTTGGCTTCGATGTTGCACTTGAAATCCTTGTCCAGACCAAACTCCTTCAAGAAGCCGATCGTGGTGGCTGCATCATAATCATACTGGTGCTTGGTCGGTTCCATCGGCTTGGGCTCGATGAGGTAGGTGCCCTTGAACCCAATGCTCCGTCCATAGTCTCTGGCCATGGCCAAGAAGCGTGCAAGGTGCTCCTGCTCGCGCTTCATATCGGTATTGAGCAGGCTCATATAGCCCTCACGACCGCCCCAGAACACATAGTTCTGACCACCAAGCTTCACGTTCACATCCAAACTGTTCTTGATCTGCACTGCAGCCCTTGCGACTACCTTGAAGTCGGGGTTGGTGGCAGCACCATTCATGTAGTTGGGATGACTGAACACGTTGGCGGTATTCCACAGGAGCTTCACACCGCTGGTCTTCTGGCGGGAAAGCAGCTCATCGGCAATCTTGTGATAGGTCTTCTCATACTCTGCAACATCACTGCTGTCCGGAGAAGCATCAATGTCATGGAAGCAGTAGTACGGGGTTCCAATCTTGGTAAAGAACTCAAATGCAGCATCAGCTTTTGCAATTGCATTTGCGTAGCGGTCTTCCTTGCGGAACGGGAAGTCGATCGTGGCATTGCCAAATGGATCGGTCCCGTCTGCACAGAAGCTGTGCCAGTAAGCGGTGGCAAAGCGGAGATGCTCTTCCATGGTCTTCCCGGCGATCACTTTCTTCGCATCATAGTATTTGAATGCCAAAGGATTCTTGCTTCCCTTGCCTTCGAACTGAATTTTCCCGATTCCCTTGAAGTACTCTTGGTCTCCAACAAAATACTGCATACAACCCTCCTATTTGAACAAAGGCGTCATCGCCTCTACATAGCCTTGATAGCGAGCATAGGCCTGTGCATATTGCACGCCTGCTTCCCTATCCGGTTCACACGATTTCGACTCATCAAAGAGCACATGCTCCTTGGCAAGATCCACAATCGATCCACCTGCAACAGTCCACAAGGCCTGAAGTGCAGCACCGAATGCTGCGCTCTCCGCCACCTTGGGAACAGCCAGAGGCAGTTGCATCACATCACAAGCAATCTGTCTCCAGATTGCACTCTTCGCGCCACCACCGGTCAGGATGATTCTGCTGGGGACAAAGCCCAACTCCCGGAACGCGTCCAGTCCACCCTTCATTGCGTAGATTGAGCTCTCCAAGGCAGAACGGGCAATGTTCTGCACCTTCATGTTGCTCATGTCCAGACCTGCGATCACACCCTTGCCGTGAGGAAGGTTGGGAACCCGTTCCCCATTGAAGAAGGGCAGCATGGTCACCCCCTCACACCCAATGGGAGCCTCAGCGGCCAGTTGGTCAAGCTTCTTCACATCATAGCCGAAGAGCTCTCGCACCGATTCGGTGGTAATCGTACAGTTCATGGTGCAAAGCAGGGGAAGATACCCCCCGGTTGATGAGCAGAAAGCTGCCAAACGGCCCTGTCGGTCGGTAATGCAGCTGTCGCTGTACCCGAAGAGGGTTCCGCTGGTTCCCATGCTCATCGTCAGATCACCCTTGCCGACACATCCTGTTCCGATGGCACCGGCCATATTGTCACCGGCACCGCAGGAGACAGGAATCCCAACAGGAATCCCAAGCTCCTTGGCTGTGGCTTCACACACCATTCCAGCAGGTTCACCGGCCTTCACCAAACGAGGAAGAAGGGAGTAGAGGTCACGCCCATCATCCACTGCTTCAAGCACTTCCCTGCTCCACTCCTTCTTCTCTACATCGAAGAAAGCGGTGCCGCTTGCATCACCTGCTTCAGCGGTGTATTCACCGGTGAGATAGTAGTTGATGTAATCGTGCGGCAGAAGAATGTGTGCGAGCTTGTCGTACGCATCCTTGCGATGCTGTTTGAGGTGGAGAATCTTGGAAAGGGTGTAGCCGGGAAGAATCTGGTTCCCCAAGAGGGAGAAGACCCGATCTTCGCCGCCAAGCTTTTCGGTAAGCTCATCGCACTGTGCCTTGGTCGAGGTGTCGCACCAGAGTTTGACAGGGGCAAGTACCTCCCCGTCCTTCCCTACCGGAACGAACCCATGCTGCTGTGCAGAGACCCCGATAGCAATGATCGAGGATTTGATAGTTGGATCTATCTGGGCAAAACAAGAGCGGATTGCATCCAGATACCATACGGCTTCTTGCTCACGAGTCCCATCATCCCTACTCTCCATCTCATGTGAGGCGCTGACGGTCAGTAGGACGGTCTTTGTGGATACATCGTAACAGAGGACCTTCGTGCTCTGCGTACCAGTGTCAATTCCTGCAACAACTTGCATACTACGCTGTCTCCTTTGCTACAGCATCCCCCACAAGAAGGACGATTACCATAGACAAGATTGGGAAAACATATGTATTATTGACTTATGGAACTATTGGACGCAGTTTTCGTCTTTCAGATGCACGAGGAACAGGAGCTTTTGTGGCACCAGCGTGTCCACAGCCATGAAAAGGGGCAGTTTGAACTGCACTACTTTGTCAGCGGCAGCGGAACCTTCACCAACGCCCACCGTCGTTACGCCATCTCACCGGGAACGCTTTTTGTCACCACCAGCGAAATAGTGCACAGCATCGAGGCGGACAAAGAAGAGAGCCTCACCTACTATGCTACCCTGCTCTTCTGCCCTGAAGAGTATGATCTGGTGCAGAGGCTGGAACAGACAAACCCCATCAAGGTGGGGACAAACTGGCGGTTCTTCTTCGAGGAAGTCCGGGACAAGGGCCTCAGCCAGAACCGGGAACTGCGCATCAGTGCCTGCCATCAGGTTCTGGGTTTGCTCTACAACCTGGCCGCCGGAACCAAGATGGAGGAAGCAAAAGGCGAGAACATCCGCTTGGAGAAGGCAATCCGGTACATGCAGCGCCACGTCTTTGACAAGCTCAGCCTCGATATGATCGCCAACCATGTCCAGCTCGATCCCTCCTACTTTGTCCGACTCTTCAAGAAGCGGATGAACATCACCCCGATGCAGTACTACTCCGGTCTTCAGTTGGAAGCCGCCAGGGCCCTGCTCACCAGCACCAACCTCTCGGTCAAGGAGATTGCCGACAGACTGCAGTTCTGCTCCGAGTTCCACTTCTCCAAACG
>JAAYQY010000180.1 GCA_012519125.1 Spirochaetales bacterium | reverse complement strand
CGCGAAGAGGCCTTGGAAATCATTGTAAGCCATACTGATCCCCGTGCCATCTTTGTGTCTACCACAGGCATGGCCTCTCGTGAGTTGTATGAGATTCGTGAGAGAAACGGAGTCGGGCACGAGAAGGATTTTCTTACCGTCGGCTCCATGGGACACGCTTCCCAGATAGCGTTGGGGATTGCCCTGAGCAAGAAAAACCGACAGGTGTATTGTCTTGATGGTGATGGGGCTGCCCTCATGCACCTTGGTGGAATGGCCATCATCGGAAAAACGAAACCAGAGAATTACTTCCACATCATCCTGAACAACGGTTCTCATGACTCAGTAGGCGGCCAGCCGACGGTTGGACGTGATGTTGATCTGGTTGGTGTAGCCAAAAGTCTTGGCTATGCAACGGCCGTCAAGGTATCGGATGAAAGTGCTTTGGTTGAAGCTTTGGCAACTAAGCAGGCTGGACCACACTGTATTGAGGTGTTGGTGAAGAAGGGAAATCGCAAGGACCTTGGACGTCCGAAGAGTACACCTGTGGAGAACAAGCAGGCGTTCATGCACTATATAGCAGAGGAAACCACATGATTCGAGAAGCGGTGATTGTTGGAGCGGGATTGGGCAGTCGTCTCAAGGATATGACCAAGGACAGGCCGAAAGGCTTTCTTGAGCTGGATGGTTCATACTTGGTGGAAATGTCCATCAAGAAACTGCTGGAACATGGTATCGAACGTATCATCATCGGTACCGGGTACTGCAGTGAGTGGTATGAGAAGCTTGCAAAGAAGTACCCTGCCATCGAGACGGTGCATAATGCAAACTATGCCGGAACAGGCAGTATGGGAACGCTTGAAGTCTGTGCTGCCAAAGTAACAAGTGACATCCTTCTGCTGGAATCAGATCTCATCTATGATTCTGTGGCGCTGTTCACCCTGCTCAACGACCAGCATCGGAATGTGGTGCTCGGTTCTGGTGCAACCAATTCAGGAGATGAGGTGTATATCGGAGTTGATGAGAATTTTGAGGTTGCTGCAATTTCGAAGAAACTCGAGATGGTAGGGAAGTCCTATGCCGAATTGGTGGGCATTTCCAAACTCTCTTACAAGACGTTGCAAGCCATGTGCAGCTTTGCCGCATCCCACCATCAGGACATGCCCAAAATGGAGTATGAGACTGCTTTGGTCGGGGCCCAGAAGATGGGAGAGCATCTGTTTGTGCGAAAGGTGAATTATCTGGCATGGCGCGAGATTGACGATGCCTCGCACCTTGAGATGGCAACCAAGGAGATTCTTCCCAGGATTCAGGAGAATGAGAGCATTCGCCAGGTCCGTCGTGAGGTGCTGCTCAATCCTGGTCCTGCAACCACCACTGACTCGGTGAAGTATGCCCAGGTGTGTGCCGACATCTGTCCTCGTGAGGAAGAGTTTGGGCAGATGATGCGCTGGATTTGTGATGAACTCACCCTGTTCATCGGAAAGAAAGAAGACTACGAGACAGTCCTCTTTGCAGGCTCCGGAACCTTGGCTGACGAAGTCATGGTCTCCTCCTGTGTGCCTCAGGATGGGAAGCTGCTCATCATCAACAACGGTTCGTATGGACAGCGCTTGGCCAAGATTGCCTCAGTGTACAAGATGGACTATGAAGTCTATGAAAGCAGCACGTATGAAGCGATTGATCTGGATGCCTTGGGAAAGAAGCTTGATGAAGGTTCCTATACCCATCTTGCGGCAGTCTATCACGAGACAACCACTGGGTTGTTGAATCCCATTCCCCAGATAGGGCGTATGTGCCATGACCGCGGTATTGTCACCATCATCGACACGGTGAGTGCGTTTTCAGCAATCCCCATCGATATGGAACGTGATTGCATCGACTTTATGGCATCCACTTCCAATAAGTGCATCCAGGGGATGGCTGGTGTATGTTTCGTATTCTGCAACCGCAAGGAGCTGGAAAAGCTCAGGGGTGAGCCGATGCGCAACTACTACATGAACCTGTATGACCAGTACCAGTATTTCTCCAAGACGTTGCAAACACGGTTCACACCTCCTGTTCAGATATTGAACGCATTGCGTCAAGCCATTATTGAGACCAAGCAAGAGACCATAGAAGCTCGTTATGCGCGCTATACGGCTTGCTGGAACATACTGGTGGATGTGGTG